>CAZZJG010000027.1:0-7992 GCA_964654395.1 uncultured Candidatus Izemoplasmatales bacterium | reverse complement strand
TAATTGATACGGGTATTTATCCTTATTAGGCGTCATCCCGACTTTTTCGATAATTTCAAGTGAGTCTAATGGATTCATTGCAATTGTTCTACCTACTTCTACATTTTCTATCACTGTCAAACTTTGAAGAAGATTGTACTGCTGGAAAATGAAACCAAGATTATTTCTCCGGAAGCGCGTCAATTCTTTAGTAGTAAAATCACTGATAATTTCGCCATCAATTTCAATTTTGCCACTAGTAGGAACGTCCAGCCCACTACATACATTAAGCAAAGTACTCTTCCCACTACCACTTGGACCGAGCAAAACAACAAACTCACCCGATTCAATAGAAACAGAAACATTTTTCAAAGCAACTGTCTCTACCTCTCCTGTTTGGTAGATTTTTGTAACATCTTGTAATTTAATCGCCATGCTCATTCCTTCTTTCAATTGTCTGATTTATTAATATTATATCACTGCATGAATTTTAATTCAATCTGATTTTTATAGGCACTCCTTATGTTACATTGAATCACAATCCAATAAGTTGTATACTATTATTAGTATTAGTAATCAAACTATCTAACTATATGCAAAAAGGAGGATGCAAATGGAAAAACCAACTTTTACAAAAAAATTATTTAAAGATCCATATCTTTTTACTTATTTCTTTCTCTTTTTCCTGTTTCTAGCAGTCAGCACATTATTTCTTATTTTAGAAGAAGCCTCGTTTCTCTTCCCCTTTTATTTGTCGACGTCAATAATTATGTTATTTCTTGGAGTCTACCGAAATAAACAATTAAATGACCTATTTGACATGGGAACGCCAATTCAAGCAACAATAATTAAACTCGTGCGCTTTAGTAACACCCCCTACCTTAAAGTAGAGTACAATTACGAAGGTGAAACGATACGCGTTAATATCCGTATGATGACTTCACGCCCAGTAAAGAATAAAAAAAACGGAGAAAAACTTATGGTTTTAGTTCACTCCGAAAAACCACACCGTTGCATCTTAATTAGTTTATATAATCCTGATTTTCCCACAGTTAACCAGTACAACGAACTTGACGAATAAAAATGCACAAACTGAAGGAGATTCACTTTAGTTTGTGCATTTTTTTACAAGTTTCTCTATTAACTAAGGCTTCTAGATTCTAGTTCATATATTTTTTGAAGCAACATTTGATATTCTTCTTTAATTACCCCCGCGTCTTTTTCCTGTTTTTCGAAAAGTTCAATAATCATAAAATAATAATCGACATAAAATTTCAACTTTCTAAATCATCTATCTTTATTAATTCTTGAATTAGTTTCACACATTACCCCCTAGAGTTTATACAAATCAAGAATATTTTATTTGAGCACAAGCTCAATTGATTACATATCCGGAAGCGCACGCGCTTCCGTCCCTCACCTTTATGTTCGCAACCTCCCCCTTCAGTAACTTACTTCTTCCCGTGGTGCGAACATGAACATATCTAAACTACTCTTTGCCAAATCCATCACTACATCTCAGTCTACCAAATTCGGTTATTTATATTTCACAAACGTTCATACTAAAATATACTTATGAGGAGTAAAGACATATTGGATGGAAGATCCTACTTACTTCACCTTAGATCTATCGTTGCGGCGTAAACTTTGATCTAGCTTTTCAATTTGCTGCAGTAAAGTGTCATAATCTAAATATTTCTTTTTTAACCGATTCAATACACTTCTTTTATAGTCTCGAATTTGGATGAGATAGTCGATATCTTGGTGTTTTTTATCAATTTTCAACGCAATCCCCCCAGATATCTACGTCAATTTTACTAAATTAGAAGGTATTTGTACACGGCATATCTGTCCGGTTAATTTTTTTGATTACATTATTTTTTGTCCATTAAAATGGTGCTCATTGATGAGCACCTATTTCGGATTTTTATTAATTTCTGTCATTAGGTCAATTCCCTTATATTGCTTCAACAATGAAATATCTTCCTTTAACCGCCATGAGGGAATTGAAATTGAATATGCATAATATTTTAATAAGTCATTTTTAGTAATAGGTTTTGAAGAAAAAATCAAGTTAAGACTCAGTGCTTCATAACGAATATGCCGTTCTGCGGCAAGATCTATTATCGGTTGATAGCGCTCTATAAGGCAAGAAAAGTAGTCTTCGTTTAGATGATCGAGCTTCATTGCTAGGTGTAAAAAACGAAATAATTCTCGCAAAAATAATTCATCAATCATTCGTTCGTGTCTAGCGTTTAAAAGCCTGTTTGCTATTTGTTTGGCGAGTCGCTGGTGTGGCTTTAATAAATATTGCTCAATTACAATAGCGATTTCAAATGGATCATGAAAACGTTTGGGGTTTTCGCTTTGTCTTAATAATTTTATTGTCTCAAGAGCTTTTGCTTTATCATGCTTGTTTTTAGCTAAAACAAGCATAAGGGACAGAAACCGATTTATTCCTTTTTCTTTTACTTTAATGTTTTGTAGTTTAGAAATGTATGTCGTTATTTCGTCATTAATTTGATAATGTATGGCGTGCATTATTCTTGTTAGGTACTCTTGTGTTACTGGTTCGTTTCGATAAAACGCGTAAATGTCCATAAAAGATAAATTTAAGCGTTCTGTGATTTTTTGCGCAATTGTTAGTAACATCGATATGTTACCATTTAAATATCGGCGAAAACTTCGTTCTGATGTCACTCCTTGAATAAATTGGTTAAGCGTCATTTGACGCGCTTTTCTTATAGTCGTTACTGCTTTCAAAAAGCGCGTTTGTTCACTCATAATAACTCTCCCCACTTTCTATATAGGGATGAATTATTACGCGGTAAATCTAAAACATCAAAACGAGAAAGAAGCTCCAAAACGTATTTTATATTATTCGTTCCGCAAATACTTCTGTACAGATATGAAGCGGCAAATTTAGCTTTTTCTTGCTTGTTTTCTAATAGGTGTAACTTTGTAACTGCGTAAAGAAATTGATTGATAATATGTTGATCTCCACTTGCATCAAGTGTATTTGATAACTCAACAAGTAACTTTCTACTTTTATTTAAATCAAATTTACTGACTTTCTTTTTAGTAAGTAAAGCTCTAGAAACAAGGGCAAGTACCCTTTGACGGGTAACACTAGGTTCATATGTAATGATTGCGTCACTTTGTAGTCTGTTAAGAATTAAATCAATTATGGCTTGTCGATTATCGTCATCTAAGTCAAATGAAAAAAACAAAAGTGCTTCTACTTCTTCGCGATATAACAAATGAAATGAAAACACATTATCAAAATCAAGTATTTTTCTCGCTTTAATTTCATAACTAAGAGTGCTCATTTTTTGATTATGATATTTCATCCTTAATATCAAAAAAGGTAATAACAAATGACGATTTACACTTCTTAATGTTCTAAGTGAGATATTTTTTACAAATTCACCAGCTTCTTCAAAACGTTCTGCCCGAAGTAAAGTTAAAAGGTAGTGCTCATCGCAAAATTCTTCTTGCGTTGCGCGAAATAAATAAGCCATGTAACGCGCCATAGAATAATCAAGTTTAGCTAAAAGCTGTTCTGAAACGTGCGTAGGCATTTTAGCGTCATTGACTAAATAACGACGGTACATTCGTTCAGAAATTATGCCAGATGTAAATTCGGAAATTGTGATGCCATGAGATGTTCTTAATTTTTCTAAATGTTTTAGAAAATGAAAATACAAATCCACTTTTCCCCCTCCAATTATTTAAGTCGAATACTTACTTCCGATATAATATTATAACAAAGGATCCAAATAAACAAAATATGTTTAATTTAAGACTTGAATTGCTTAATACATAGCTCCCTCATTTACGAGATTTTTAACATAACTTAATACTTTGTAAGAAGAAATAAAAATTTCATCATTACTAGTGCTTGGCAGTCCAGCTTTTTCCCGCCAATTAAACGCTTCTTTCACATCTGAAAGCAAAGACATGCGATCATGGATATCAGCCATCAATTTTTCAGCTGGTTTTGTTAAAATCGCTGAAGTAAAGGATTTTTCGTTTTCTGTTGATTTGTTAAAAAGGCATGCAATAACTACGCATCTTCTTTTCATAAGAGCATTACTAAATAGAGATTTTTACAAAGCTGTTTCAACGCGGACGTTAATTAAACTTTTATTCCAAGATAGAACACGAAAACCCATTTCAGCTTACCAACTGACATGCATACATCAGTTTTTTTCATTGTCAAAATTTCTTGATTTGACGATATATTATATCCTGGCAAAGTAATAAACTCTGTTTCTTCTACAGAGAAATCAACACGTAAGAGGTCCATTAACTTACTGTAGACGTAACTAATGACAAAGCGCCCGCACAGAATTTCACCTTTTTAGATATAAATTAAATGAAATCACTTCCAACTAAGTACTTACTAGTATTTTTATCATACAAAATGGAGTAAATACGCATATATGAGAAAAGACACGCCGAGGGGGGGATCGCGTGTCTTTTCCTAGGGTAAGGGAAGTAAGTATATGATCAATTTTGCAACCGTGATATATCATTTACTCTGTTAAGAGCAAGCGCGATAAACACAGCAGCAAAACCGATCGCAAATTGAATGATGTTGCCTGGGATGCTAAGAATTGCAGCTTCGAATGTGGTTAAAAATAGTGCTTCATATAGATAATATCCTACCACCATAATAATGAGTCCTAATAACCAAGCAATGATGTTCTTAACAATGCTTTGTCCTTGACCTTTTACAGGATCATAAGCAATAAATCCTACAACATAACCCATTAATAAACGAACGATAAATGTTCCAGGTGCCCATGCCATCCAGCCACCCATAACATCGAATAATCCCATTCCAATTCCACCTGCAATAGCGCCATATTCTTTACCATAACGCATTGCGATGGTCAACAAGACAACAGTGCCAAGATGCACTAGTCCTCCTGCCGCACCAGGAAATGGTACATTAATGAATGTAGCGACAAATACTAGCGTCACAAACAATGCTGACAGTACGATGCGTTGTATATCTCGATTTCTCATTGCTTTCCACTCCCATTCATGGCAACTATTAACATTATATCTATCCCATATCTTATAAAAAATATACAGAATGTTTCATTTTACTCATGACAGATTCAAATGCGCTCTTTACACATCGTAAGGAAATATTCATGCACATCAGTATATTCTGTCAGTTCCGGATGAAAAGCAGTTACAAGTTGGTTTTTCTCTCGCGCTGCTACTATTTTGCCATCATGCTTTGCCAAAACTTGTACGTTTGAACCTGTGTTTTCGATATACGGAGCCCTAATGAAAACCATTGATATTTCTTTATCCATAAACTTTCCATTGCTCACAAAACTGCCAAGTTGTCGCCCATATGCATTTTTAATAGCCGTGACGTTCATCGTTTTTAAAAAAGACTGATGAAAGTTTTTGACATCTTTCGCAAGCATTAATAATCCTGCACATGTCCCAAAAACAGGGAGACCTTCATCAATTTTTTTTCGTAATAAATCAACAACACCCATGCCATTTAAAAGGCGAAACATTGTAGTGCTTTCACCGCCAGGGATAATTAGACCATCCATGGGTGTTAAAAAATCTTCTCTTTTTCGTATTTCAAACGACGAAACTCCTAGTTTTTCTAACATTGAAGCATGTTCGACAAAGGCCCCTTGAAGGGCCAATATACCGATTTTCATCACTTACCTCTTTCTGCCATCAAAAGTTCAATTTCTTCTTCATTAATACCAACCATTGCTTCGCCAAGATCTTCTGAGAGTTTCGCTAAAATTTTAGAATCATTATAGTTCGTAACGGCTTGAACAATTGCTTCAGCTCTTTTTTTCGGGTCACCTGATTTAAAAATACCAGAACCAACGAACACACCTTCAGCGCCCAGCTGCATCATTAATGCAGCATCTGCGGGAGTCGCAACACCGCCTGCCGCAAAGTTTACAACTGGTAGTTTTCCATGTTTATGTACATACGCTATTAAGTCATATGGCACTTGAAGTTCTTTTGCTTTTTCAAACAATTCATCTTCTCTTAATGCTTGGACTTCTCTAATTTGTTTTTGAATTAGACGCATATGTGTCACAGCTTGAATAATATCTCCTGTACCAGGTTCCCCTTTTGTCCGAATCATTGCGGCCCCTTCTTGAATGCGACGAAGCGCTTCTCCTAAGTCTTTAGCGCCACAGACAAAAGGTACATCAAACTTTGTTTTATCAATGTGATGCACACCATCAGCTGGCGATAAAACTTCTGATTCATCAATATAATCAATTTCAAGCGCCTCTAAAATTTGTGCCTCAACAAAATGCCCAATTCTTACTTTTGCCATAACAGGAATACTTACTGCATTTTGAATTTCCTTAATTAGTTTAGGATCACTCATACGGGATACACCACCCGCAGCGCGAATATCTGCAGGGATTCGTTCTAATGCCATAACTGCGCATGCACCCGCTTCTTCAGCGATTTTTGCTTGCTCTGCATTTGTAACATCCATAATAACGCCGCCTTTAAGCATTTGGGCAAGCTCTTTGTTTAACTGATAACGTTTATTCATAAAAATCACCAAAAACCCTTTCATTATTATGCACACTTTATTATAATAGAATTGTGACGTAGTTAAAATACACAATTCTAATATTTTTGAGGTGGTCAAATGTCAACAATCAATGTCCCTTTGTATCAAAGGTTATATGAAGACATCAAAGAACAGATACTCCATGGAGAGCTTAAAAAGAACCAAAAATTAGAGAGTATTCGTTCCCACGCATCACGACTGGGTCTTTCAACGACAACCGTAGAAAAAGCATACAATCAATTAGTTGTGGAAGGATACATTAAAGCTGTCCCGAGAAGCGGTTATATTGTAATGGATATCCATAAACCTAATTTTGATCAATCAATGGAATACATCGAACCTATCGAACACCCCGTAAAAGAAAACAATAAACTTACCATGGATTTATTTGATATTAAAGCATACAAAACTGTTGTAAACAAAGTATTTAACTACATGCCAGAAAGGCTATATTCTGATTTAGACCCCCGAGGTGAAGAAGAATTACGAGAAGAAATCCAAAAATACATTTTACGAGAGCGCGATGTTAAATGTGACGTTAACCAAATCATTATTGGGCCAGGGATCCAAAACCTACTAGCAATACTACTTTCCATTACAAACAAAAAGTCTGTCACTTACTTAAAGCCAGAGTTCCCCAAAGCTATGCAAATCTTCCGCTCTTTTGGCTACACATTAAAAGCACGAGATACAATTACTGAAATAGCACGTCTCAAAGCTGATTTTCTCTATATTTCCCCTTCCAACATCTATCCAACTGGTGAAGTTCTAAAAGCACAAGATCGAAATAAAATCATCACGTGGGCACATCGAAATGAATCATATATCATTGAAGATGATTACAACTTCTTTATTCGTTACAATGCATATACTATTCCATCAATACATAGTTATGATCGTGGACATCGTGTTATCTACATAGGTTCTTTTTCCAAATCAATCATCCCTTCAATTCGTATAAGTTATATGGTTTTACCAAAAGAACTATATGAAGTATATAAGAATGTCTATACCCATTTTTCACAAGGAGTTTCGAAACTCGAACAGCTTTCAATGGCCTTATTTATGAAAGAAGGCCTATTCAAACGCCATACAAAAAAATTATATAACCTTTACAAAGAAAAAAATGAAATCATGAAAAAATCACTCGCTAAATATAATCGAAATAATCACTTCCAAATTCGCGGAACAGAGTCGAATTTACATGTAGTCCTTGATTTTAAACACGAAAAACAAAAAGAAACGTTCATTAGAAACTGTGAACGAAGCCATTTACACTACGAAGCTATACAAAGTACAAATAGTGTTATATTCCCTTACAGTGGTATTGAAAACTCTGAAATACCATCATTAGTAAAAAGCCTATTTTATAATATATAAAATAAACCGGGTTAACCCCGGTTTTCTGTTACAATCTTGTC
>CAZZJG010000026.1:0-8034 GCA_964654395.1 uncultured Candidatus Izemoplasmatales bacterium | reverse complement strand
TAGACAGTTACGAAGCATTAGCGTTTTGGAAAATCTTGTTGATATTGATAAATTACCAAAAAGCATGCAAGAAGCTATTCAACTTCGACTTGCTTATCCAGAATCATCACTAAGCGAATTATCAATTTATTCAAAAGAGTTATTCAACAAAACTATTTCAAAGTCAGCACTCAATCACAGGTTCCGTAATATCATTGAGCTTGCGGACCAGATTATGGAGGATTTAGATGAGTAGATCAGTTGGAATTGATATTGTTGAACTCGAGGAAATTAAGGAAAAACTGAGCGATAAATTTGTTCAGCGTGTTTTATCAGTGCGAGAACAAGAAAAGTATCACTCGATTAAAAACACCGAACGTCGTTTACAGTATCTTGCAGGTAGATTTGCAGTTAAAGAAGCATATACAAAAGTGTATAATAGATTTGAAACACCGCTTAATTTTACTGATGTAGAAGTTTTTAATGACGCAAATGGAGCGCCTTATATCGAAACAGAGTATCATCCAGAAGATACGCTCCATGTAAGTATTTCTCATTCCCGAAACTATGTCGTTGCGATTGTCATAAAGGATTGATTTTGTTGTAAGTTATAGCCCTTGCATTTCACTCCCTTTTTCGATACAATGTTATCTAGACTGGAGTGATGAAATTGGCAAAATCTACTTACAAAAAGAGTGATCGTTTTTTAACAAATCTAATCATCGGTTTTTCAGCATTTATCCTTTTACTCGTTACTGGGCTTGTAATTAGTAACATGGTTTCTGTCGATTATAGTGATTTTGATCATATTGATAATTACTATTTAATTGGCAGCCAAGAAGATGATGCATATTTAGTCTATTATTATAGCGAAACATGTGGCTATTGTAACTTAATAAAAGAGGATGTACTAGCTTTTGCGAAAAACCATAAAGAGGATGTTAAAATTTACTTTTTAGACGCCCAAGAAGTCGGTATTCCGCCATTCCCAATCTTAGACCCAACAACCCATGAAGAGATGAGCGGGACTCCTTCTCTTATCACGGTTGTAAATGGCCAAATCGTACAAATGGCTCCCGGCTACGTGAATGTACTGGACGTTTTGGCGCAAATTGATGATGGAACGTATCCGTATCTAAATTAAGAGCCTATGTTACATAGGCTTTTCATCTATTAAGGGAGGAACTAAATATGAAAATGAATAATCAACTCATCAATGAGATTGCAACAAGATTACAAATTACACAAAAACAGATTAAGACCGTCCTTTCATTACTCGAAGAAGGGAATACCGTTCCCTTTATTGCGCGGTATAGGAAAGAGCAAACAGGCGCTCTCGATGAGGAACAAATTCGCGAGATTAACAAAGAGTATGAATATAGCGTCAATTTACTAAAGCGAAAAGAAGATGTTATTCGTCTAATTGACGAAAAAGGATTACTCACAGAAGAGTTAAGAGAACAAATCATGAAGGCTGAAAAATTAGTCGATGTTGAAGACTTGTATCGCCCTTATAAAGAAAAGAAAAAAACAAAAGCTACTATCGCAACAAAACGTGGTCTAGGTCCACTCGCGGAATTCATGCTTTCTTTCCCAGCTGAAGCATCACTAGAGGAAGAGGCAAAAAAATACATCAATGAAGAAGTTCCTTCCATTAAGGATGCAATTGAAGGGGCAAAACACATTATCGCTGAACAAATTAGTGATGATTCCAAATATCGTAAATGGATTCGTAACTATACAATGAAACATGGGACAATTTCTAGTGCTCGCAAACCAAAATCTAAAGATGAACTCAATGTCTATGAAATTTACTATGAATTTGAAGAACCTTTAAATCACGTTAAATTGTACCGTGTTTTAGCTTTAAATCGCGGTGAAAAAGAAAAAGTACTTAACGTCAAGATTAACATGGATGAAGAAAAAATCTTAGATTATTTAAAACGTCAAGTTATCAAAAACACTGATAGTACTGTGACTGAGGCTATTAAAGAAGCAATTCATGATTCTTATAAACGATTAATTGGACCTTCAATTGAACGGGAAATTCGTTCAGAACTAACTGAAAAAGCAAGTGAAAACGCCATTCATATTTTTAGTGAGAACTTGCGTAGCCTTTTATTACAACCACCTATGAAAGGTAAAATGGTTCTTGGGGTTGACCCTGCTTACCGGACTGGATGTAAATTAGCCGTCGTTGATCCTATGGGGAAACTACTGGCTATTGATGTTATTTATCCCCATCAATCTTATCCAGGTGAAAAAGTAAGCCAATTACGCCGTAATCAAGCAGGATTCAAGGTTGTAGATTTACTTAAAAAATATGATGTTGACATTATCGCAATTGGTAATGGAACTGCATCACGTGAAACAGAAGCTTTCATGATTAATGTCATCAAGTATATGGAGAAAGAAAGCGGTAAAAAGCTATATTATGTTATGGTTAATGAAGCTGGTGCTTCTGTTTACTCGGCAAGTGAACTAGCAAAAAAAGAATTCCCTAAATTACAGGTAGAAGAAAGAAGCGCCGTAAGCATCGCTAGACGTTTACAAGATCCCTTATCAGAACTTGTAAAAATTGATCCTAAATCAATTGGGGTAGGGCAGTACCAGCACGATGTATCACAAAAGAATTTATCTGAATCACTTGATTTTGTCGTAGAGACAGTTGTAAACCAAGTTGGTGTAAATGTAAATACCGCAAGCGCGCAGCTATTACAATATGTTGCTGGGTTAAACAAAACTATTGCGGAAAATATTGTCAAATACCGCGAAGAGCACGGCCCATTTACAAAGCGTTCACAACTCTTAAATGTTCCTAGATTAGGAGAGAAAGTCTATGAACAAGCTGTAGGATTTTTACGAATCCCAAATGCTGAAAACCCGTTTGATAAAACAGGAATCCACCCTGAAAGTTATAATCTTGCCCAAAAATTAATGGAAGCTTTACACCTAGATTATGACGATATTGGAAACTATATCTTAAAACTTAAATTCGCCAACATCGACAAAAAGAAACTAGCTGAAAAACTTAATGCTGGAATTCACACTGTAGAAGATATTTTAGACATCTTTGTCGCTCCTTTAAGAGACCCACGTGATGACGTAGAACCACCAATTTTACGGAGCGATGTGCTTAAACTTGAAGATTTAAAACCAGGCATGGAACTTAAAGGAACAGTTCGCAACGTAGTTGACTTTGGGGCATTCGTTGATTGTGGCGTTAAAGATGATGGATTAGTCCATGTTTCCCAAATGTCAAAAGAGTTCATTAAGCACCCACTAGAAGCAGTTAGTGTTGGTGATATAGTGACAGTTTGGGTAAAAGATGTCGATCTTAAACGCCATCGATTACAACTTACAATGATTAAAGAAAACGCTCCATATTCAAACTAAATATTTCCTAACACAAACGTGTTGACAGTCAGCCAGAAATGCATTATCATATAAGGGCTGACAGTCGGAGTAGTACTCAAGTGGCTGAAGAGGTGCCCCTGCTAAGGGTATAGGTCGGGAAACCGGCGCGAGAGTTCAAATCTCTCCTACTCCGCCAGTTGATTATAACGGACCATATGGTCCGTTTTTTTTATTATTTATGGCCTGTATAAGAGAAAAACGGCTTTTCAGCCGTTTTATAATTTTTCATCATCTACATTTTCAAGATATAGAGAGATTGGTTTGATAATTTCTTGTAAAGTGCCATCTATAAATGGATTTTTAAGGTTTGTGCTTTCTACTAAAGATACAAATGATAATGATCCTCCCTTTTGACAAAGCGCTATGTAATCATCTAATGCTTTTGCGTGGTCTTCTTGACTTTTTACCCAGAACTGGAATGCACACACCTGTGCTAGAGTATAATCAATGTAATAAAATGGTGCTTGGAAGATGTGCCCTTGACGGAACCAGTATGTTCCTTTTTCAAGGAATGTATCATCATCATAATCTTTAAATGGTAAGTACTTTTTCTCAATGCGTCTCCACACCTGTTTTCTTTCATCTGGCGTCATTTCAGGGCGAGAGTAGATTTCGTGTTGGAATTCGTCTACTGCGACGCCATAAGGTAAGAAACTGAGGGCATCTGCTAAATGTGAGTATTTATATTTATTTGTGTCTTCTTGGAAAAATTCATGAATCCATGGCCATGCGAGAAACTCCATAGACATAGAATGAATTTCTGCTGCTTCCATAGTTGGCCAACGATATGGTGGGATGTGATTGCGACTAGAAAATATTTGGAAAGCATGTCCGGCTTCATGGGTTAAAACATCAACATCACCGCTTGTGCCATTAAAGTTAGCGAAGATAAATGGTGCTTGATATTTTGGAATATAAGGACAATATCCACCACCAGCTTTTCCTTCTTTGGCGTCAAGATCAAGTAAATCATGTTTTATCATGAAGTTAATAAACTCACCTGTTTGAGGAGACATTTCTTCATACATTTTTTTAGCGATATTTAATTGCCAAGTGCTATCACCTTTTGGTGTGGGGTTTCCCGTTAAAAAGGACAGATTTAAATCATATGATTTAGGTTTTTTTATACCGATTCTTTTTCCTTTTTGTTGTTGGAGTTTTGTTACTAACGGGACGACATGTTTATATATTTGTTCTCTATACCGTTTGACATCATTTGCGTTATAATCAGTTCTACCTAAAGTATCATAGCCTAGTTGGATATAGTTTTCATACGACAGTTTTATTGCCATTTGATGGCGTAATTTAACAAGTTTATCATAGATTTCATCTAATGCCTGTTCATTTTCCTTAAACCAACTAGACACCGCAAGTTGTGCCTTATGACGAGTTTTCCGTTCAAGACTTTGGCCAAAAGGGCGCATTTGGCTTAGGTTATATGTACCACCTTCAAATTCAATTTGAGCACTAGATAATAGTTTTTGATATTCCATAGTTAATTTGTTGATTTGTTGCATCTCTTCGATTACTTCTGGTTTAAATGTTTTTTGTTGGAGCTCAGCTTGTTTAAATAAAAGTGAACCAAGTTTTTCTTCAAGTTGTTTTTTGTGTTTGCTTTTAAGAAGCATAGTAGAAAAACGCAACGTTAATTCTTTTAGTGGTGGAATGTTTTCATTGAAAAACTGTTGTTCTTGCTCGTAAAACTTATCTTTTGTGTTGATCGAATGACGGATGGAAACAAGTGTTTCCATGGACTGTAATTCATCTTCCATGGCAAATATTTGCTCTATTAATGCGAGCTCTTCTTCAACTGTTTGAGCTTCTTGCATTTTGTCAAGAAGCGCTGTCATGTTCTCTTTAAACTCTTCTAAATTAGGGCGTTGATACTCAAAATCGGTAAATGTCATAATATGCCTCCTATATTTGTTGTTTTTATTATATCAAATTCCGGTGAAAACGCATACATCATACATTTCTTTTATAAAACGGAAGTTGCCACAAGTAGCCTAATAGTAAAGCTACTGTTATCCAAAAAAAGGCATAAATCGCATGACCGAATGAATAGACATAATCAAGAATTATATTTTTAACAGGTGGCTCCGTCATATACATCATATTTAAATTATCTAGGTCATTGATTAAAAGGCTAAGAAATAAACCAATTAAAGCGATTGGGAGCGTAATAGAAACATAAGTTTTATAATCACTTTTAAAGATTTTTTTATCAAATACTTTTATCATGTAAAAAGAAGAAAGTACAATTAAAAAATGTCTTAGGTAAAATTGATAGAAATAATATTTAGTAGGTCCTTCTAACATGTTGGGGAAAAGTAAAGCTAAAAAGGCACCCCATCCCCAGTAAAAGGTAATAACGAAATATATCCTTTTTTTTGTAATAAACATCAATGAAGCAGTAACGATAGCTAAACCACAAGTTGCATTTGGCAAATGGGCATACCAAGGAACGTTCCACTTTAATAGGTAGTATTGTTTATAAAGGGAGCTAAAGAGTAAATAAATCACGATAAAATACCTAACAAAGGGTTCATATTTACTGGTTTTTAGTTTTGGTAATTTATACAAAAAATATAGCAATAGGAACATAGAGAATAATACAGCTATAAAATGAGCTGTAGAAAATAAAATGAATTCTGGCTCACTGCCAGGAGTTAGTCTTGTGAAAAACATAGTATCACCTTTACAACTCCATTCTATCATAAATTATTGTGTCTCATGAAGGAGATAGTGGTATAATAATGTTATAGAAAGGAGATGAAGAGTGTGATTACAAGAAAAGAATTAGTCACAATTAATGAATATCCAGGAAAGAAAATTAAAGAAGTCCTGGGGTATGTTAAGGGATCTACTGTTCAAACCAAAAATGTAGGTAAGGACATTTTAGCCGGACTAAAAAGTTTAATTGGTGGCGAGATTACTTCTTATACTGAGATGATGAATGAAGCGAGAAAAATTGCGACAGAACGCCTTTTAAGGGAAGCAGACGCTATGGGCGCTGACGCTGTTATTGGTTTTCGCCTCCAAACAAGCGCAGTCATGGGAGGAGCGGCAGAAATTATTGCTTATGGAACTGCCGTAACGTTAGAATAAAAATGCATACAATGGATAAAACGCCTCGCATCGTCACGATTATTGGCCTTGTGTTCGAAGGTATAGGCGTGTTGGGGCTTTCTTTTAGCGCAGCCATTTTTCTCTCGTTTGAATCAATTCCCTTCTATGACAATATTATTAATTCAATGAATCAACAAGAAGTTTCTGAGATGCTTGATATCATGAATCTTTTAGGTAATGTATTCTTTTATTTAGCACTAATTGTCGGTGCATTTTTCCTTGTTAATTTGTATTTATTTATTCGTTTAATAAAAGGAACCGTTGAAGAAGAAGATGCCAAAAAGATTTATCTTTACCAAGCAATCTGGGGCGGCTTTAATATGTTGTTTAATCAAATTACAGGAGTCTTATATTTAGTATCTGGTGTTATGGGATACAATGGTAACAAAGAAGAAACAAACATTCGTGAAGGCATTTAGGAAGGAATATAAAAATATGATTGAACAAGTCAGTAATTTATTACCATTATTAGTGCCAATAATAATACTTGAACTTGCATTTCGCATTTACGCTATTGTTGATATCTTAAACGAAGCAAGACGCGTAAAAGGGGAAAATAAAATCATTTGGATTTTAGTCGTAGCTCTTGTTAATTTTGGTTGGGTGGTATATTTCCTTTTTGGGAGAGAAGAATGATGCTCGCAATAGAAACAAGAAATCTCTCTAAACGTTATGGGTCTTTCCTTGCTCTAAACAAGCTAAATCTAATTGTAAAAACAGGAGAAGTTTATGGTTTCATTGGCCGTAACGGTGCTGGTAAAACCACTACCATAAATCTCCTTTTATCCTTGATTCAAAAAAGTGAGGGAACTATTCTTATTCAAGGTAAAGAAATAAATTTTAATGATTCGAATTATAAGAAAAAAATTGGCTATGTTCCTGATGTTCCTATATTCCCAGGGTATATGAATGCGGTAGAATACATTTCTTATACGCTTGATATGTTTCAATATAATAAAAAAGACCGGTCAGAAAAAATCAAAGAAGTACTAGATTTTGTAGGATTACACAATCACAAAAAACGCATCTCATCTTATTCGCGCGGGATGAAACAACGCCTCGCAATTGCACAAGCGTTAATACATGTTCCTGACATTTTAATTATGGACGAACCAACTAGCGCACTAGACCCCATTGGTAGAAAAGATGTTATGGACATTATTCTCAAGTTAAAAGGAAAAAAAACTATTTTTTATTCCACACATATACTTGAAGACGCAGAGAAAGTATGTGATAGAGTCGGTTTGATTGAAAATGGAGCCTTGATTTTAGAGGATTACATCACCAATATTCAGTCCAAATATTATGGGAAAGAAATGGAACTTTTCATTCACGGCGATGACGCTAAAGCAATGCAAATACTAAAAGCAACATTTACTAATGTGAAATTCAACAAAACAGATGATTTTATTACTTTTGACGCAACCAACCTAGATGTGGATAATTTACTGAGAACATTGATTGAAAATGATATTTCTATTCTGGAATTAAAACGAAACAATGCTTCTT
>CAZZJG010000025.1:0-8077 GCA_964654395.1 uncultured Candidatus Izemoplasmatales bacterium | reverse complement strand
TACTACTTAGTATTGACAATATGTTTCACCACCAAGATAATAAGTTTCATTAGTATCATCCAATATACTTTCAATTTCCTTTATATCCTTCTGATGGAAATTCTCACTAATGATTAAATTAAAGGTAATATAGTAAATATCATTTTCAATAGTGATAGGTGAAAATTCTTCCATTTGTAGCGACATACTTAAGATGGTAGAAGCTTCAATATTTTCAATTGAAACGCTAGAAGGACCAAACTGAATAGCAGATGGTGTTGGACCCTGTACCATTTCAATGTTTTCCATTTTTTCAAAAGCAGCTTGTGCATTTCGTAAAGTATCTTTCACGTCATTATCAAACGTATCTGTTTTTACAATAACGATTATCTGATTGGAAGAACCAAATACATCTTCCATTTGATCAAGGCGCTGTTGGTATTCAGATTCACCAGTAGTAAAAATTGTAAAATCTGTGTTTAATCTTAATTGTGATAAGCCATACAAAGAACATAGCATAATTAGTGCAAATAATATAAATAATACTTTTTGATGTTTGTATGTAAATGTCACGTACGATTTCATGCCGTCACTTCCTTTCAATGAACATTATACGACCGAGATTTATTCTTGTCCAATAGAAAAACCGGCTACTTACGTCTTTTGCCGGTTTTTTTCATTTGTTTTTGATGTCGTTGTTTTAGTTCTTCAGATAATGTATCTTTCCCAATTGTTAGTCTTTGATAGGACTTTGCCATGGCGAAAGACTGATACAGTAAGAATAATAATGTCATAAATAGGATAATCCATTGCACAGTAATGCTGAAAAGGAATACTATTAGTGCACCAGCAATGATATCAATTGCAATGGTTGATAGTTCTTCCTTGAAAGTTTTGTCTTTCATAGAAAGAGTGAAGATGAATTTTAACAATATACCTAGTACAAGTGCTAGGTATATAGGTAAATTTGTTGCGATATTGAATATAGCTACCTGATTGTATTTAGCTACAATTAGCGAAATAAGCAAAGTTAAATAGGTTGTAGGCATGTTTGCTGCTAGTATGATGCATTGTTCAAACAAAGTGTCAAAAAAATAGTCAAATGGAAAAGATTTATTTTTCATCATTATCACCCATTTCATTATAGCACGGAATGTAATTATAACAATCACTTGTCGATAAATTATCATTCAATGTGGATTACCAAAATGGTATAATCTATTTATAAAGAGAAAAGGGGTGTAATAGTGCCGCATAAAACAGAAATCATTGTTCATAGAGCAGGTGGGTTTTTGGCTCCAGAAAATACTCTCTCTGCTTTGAAAGTAGGGCTTACAGTTAATCCGAATGGAATTGAAATTGATGTGACATTTACTAAAGATCATGTTCCCATTGTTTACCATGATGATACGCTTTTACGTACAACAGGACTAAATCGCAAAGTTAAATCAACTACATATCAACAATTACAAACACTAGATAATGGCAAGTGGTTTTCAGAAGAATATAAAGGAGAAAAAATTGTAAGTTTAGGTGAGTTTCTCAGAAGTTTTGACTCTTCTACAAAGCTATATCTTGAAATTAAAAGAATGGATAAAGGTGTAAATGAAGTATTGCGGTTGCTTCAAGAATACAATGTGATAAGCCGTGTAATTGTCATGTCATTTCATCTAAATGTAATTTTGTATTTTAAGAAACACAATCCCCAATTAAACATAATGTATCTATTTAGTCATAAGTGGCGTAGACCTTGGTTTTTATCACAGCATAAGTTGATTGATTGGTATGGCCTAGATTATAAGTTGCTTGAAAAGAATTTAAACTGGATTGAAAAGATTCACAAAATACAAAGAAGAGTAAATGTATGGAGTTGTAACGATATTGAACTAGCAAAAAAACTAATTAATTATGGAATTGACAGCATTACAACTGATCGCCCGCTAGAGGTTAAACAACTACTTGATCTTTGAAATTCAAAATAGCATGTTTCAAAGAAGGGCAATATGATACAATGAAATTATCAAAGGCAGATTGGTAAAATGGAATGGAGTGACAATATGCATCGCAATGAATATTTTCTTTTAGATAGTCAACTGGCCAAGAATCTATATTTACATGTAAAAGATCTTCCCATCATCGATTTCTATACAAAATTTTCCGCAAAACAGTTACTAAAAAATGAACCGATTCAAAATATTTCATCTTTTTGGTTAAATGACCCTTATAAATGGAGACTGATGAGAAATAGTGGTTTCTTTGAATATGAAATCACTGGTGAGGACGATGAAGAACATAAGTTTAAGGTATTTGCGGCTACTATTGAACGTGCATACTTAAATCCTATTCATCACTGGACTCATCTTGAACTCCGCCGTTATTTTCGTATTGAAGATTTTATTACTAAAGACGGCGCTGATGAATTATATAAAAAAATCACAAATGAACTTAGTAACAATCCTAAACATCCTTTAGATATGTTGATAGAATCAGGTGTTGAACATGTCTTTGTAGAGGAAGACCACTGCGATGACTTAGAGGCATATAAACTGTTGAAAGATGAAACTGATAAGATACATGTTCACCCTATTTTTTGCCCTGACTCAATTTTAGATGTAAACTCAGATGATTTTTTGAAACGAATTGAGCTACTTCAAAAAGTCTCATCAACGACCATTTCTGGCATGACAACACTTGCGACTGCGCTTTCTAAACGACTAGATTACTTTAATGTAAATGGTTGTACTGTAGCAAGTCACAATATTAGCGAATTAAGATATATTTCAGTTACTAAGGAAGAAGCATCAAAGATTCTTAAAAAGCGCATGATGGATTATAAATTATCATCTATCGAGGAACATAAATTGCGGCTTTATCTTTTGAAATTTTTCCTAAAGGAATACGCAATTAGAGATATGGTATGTCAAATTCATATCGGTATTTTACCAAGTCATTATAAAAAATCAGAAGGTAAAAAGGGGCAAGGGCATGAAACTATTTCGACCCATAGTTTTGTGGATGAGTTACACCACATACTTGGAGAACTTTATTCTCATTACCCACTTCCCAAGATGATATTATACCATTTGAATCGAAGTGATAACGAAGCTGTTGCTTCTCTTTGTGGAAACTTTAGTCAAGAAGAACCTGGGAAACTACAATATGGTGGAGCTTTTTGGTTAAATATTCATGAACAAGGTGTTGTAGAACAAATTAAAACCTATGCACATCATCTAAATCTTTCCACCTATATTGGCCAACCATCACATGGTCATATCGTACCTTCAATTGTCCGCCACGATTATTTCCGTAGAATTTTAGCAAATACAATCGCAAACGAAGTGCTGAAAGGACGGATTCCTGAAGATCAACAACGGCTTCTTTCATTGATGGAAGATTTAGTTTATTTGAATCGGAAACGATATTTTAGACTTTGAATCATTACTTTTTCCTTAACAAATTTGTTGTTTCTTTATGTAGTTACGACAATATGGTAATGTAAGCATGGTCTTACGTATTTCATGACACAAACCAAAGAGGTGATGCCATGACGACAATTATGATCATATCATTTCTTAGTACGGGGATGACTCTGATTGGCCTTTCTGCCATCTACTCAGTATCTCCTTTTTTCCAAAAAATACAACCACTATACCGTAAACTACTTAGCGGTTTCTTAATAGGCGTAATTGGTGTTGTAACGATTCTAAATTCTTACATATTCTCAGAAGGAATTCGTTATGATTTACGCAGCGTTATTGCCAGTGTTAGTGGCATGTTTTTTGGTGTTGTACCAACAATTATAGCAGTATTCGCAATGACTCTAACGCGGATTGTCATTGGTGGTGATGGCGTGCTTGCGGGTATATCTTCTATTTTCATCGCTGCCGCTGTTGGTTTAATTTGGCGTCACAAAAGGTTAAAACCTCATATGAATGAAGAAAAAAACATTCATAAACTTGAATTGCTTGGTGTATCTATTTTGACTTCGATTGGTGTACTGTTAAGTCAATTTCTGTTGCCAAACAGTAAATTTATCGAGGTATTACCTAGTATACTATTTCCTGTAGGAATTCTAACACCACTCATTCAATGGCCGATTGCTGTATTTATTTACACACAAAGAAAAACGTATTTTAACATTCTTCAAGACAAGCAATTGAAGGAACAATACCGCCGCATGTTTTTTGAAAGCCCAATTATTCAGTTCATGATTGATCCAAAAACAGGTCTTATTCAAGATGTGAACGAGGCTGCTATTCAAACATATGGTTATTCAAGAGATGAGTTTTTAACTCACACTGTATTTGAGTTATCCACTAAAGACGGTGAAGACTTACGAAAAACTATTGCAAGTGCTATGAAAAGAAATTCTGCTGTCATTGAATCCGTTCACAAAACCAAACAAAAAGAAGAACTTTTTCTTGAAATTCATGCAGGACCAATTCAAATGGGATGTGAAACATTACTTCTTGTTCAAGCTACAAATAAAACGAATGAACAAAAAACAAAAGCACAGTTTGAACAGTTAGATGAACGATATCGCAAAACGCTTATGGCTATGACCGAAGGTGTAATTGTTATTGATACTAATCGAAGAATTCAACTAACTAATCCCGCCGCAACCCGTTTTCTTTCCGGTGAAGGCGATTTAGTTGGCGAAAAAATAGAAGATCATCTTTTTATCAAACGTGTTAAAGACAATCTTCCTTTTTCTAATATTTTGTTTAACGTCATAAAACAAGGAACCATTTATGACACAGACAAAGATACAGAGTTTTTACTTGAAAAAGATGCTGGTATGACCTACATCGATTTCACTCTCACACCACTTCATGTCAATGAAGAGGATATATTCGGCTATGTAATACTTATACAAGATGTGACAGAATCATACCTTTATTATGCGGAAATGGAAAGAGTATCAAATATTGATCACTTAACAGGCCTTTACAATCGTTCGTTCTTTGATACTGAATGTAAAAGGTTGGATACCAAGCGCCAATATCCTTTATCAATTATCATGTGTGATGTTAACGGACTTAAATTGATGAATGATGCTTATTCGCATATTAAAGGCGATGAGTTGTTAATAGAAATTGCGAATATATTATCGAAATCTGTCCGTGAAGAAGATATCGTATCTCGCTGGGGAGGCGATGAATACGCAATCCTGCTTCCGCAAACATCTGAAAATGGTGTGAAGCAAATAATCAATCGTATTAAGAACAATCTTGCCAATTCCTCATTTAAACCGATAAAACCTTCAATTGCTATTGGTTATGCAATAAAGACCGATGAATCACAATCTTTTTCAAATGTCTTAAAAGATGCTGAAGACAGAATGTTTCGAGAAAAAGACCAAGAAAGTAATGCTATTAGGTTGCAAATGCTTAAACAGCTTACAGATACATTTAAAGAGACGTATCCTGAATTACATCGTCACAGTAAAAGCGTTGCCTCATTATCAACGTTGTATGCGAAACATTTAAAACTTACTGATGAAGAAACTCAAACATTAAAACAATCATCTTTACTCCATAATTTAGGAGTGATGACTCTTGAAAGAGAAGATGTAAATCTAGATTCAATTGACCCTATAAAATTGGAACAATACTCATGCAAGATGTATAACACAACGAGAATATTACAAAATATATCGGGGTATTCTGGTATCTCTGATATCATCTCTATGTATGTTGAACGATTTGATGGTAAAGGTATATTTGGTAGATCTGGTGATGAGATTCCAATGCTATCAAGGGCTTTATTAATTCTCGATCATTATGATTTACTTACAGGTGATTATACTTTTAAGAAAAATAGCTATAACTACGAAGAAGCAAAACAAATTATGAAAAAAAGTGTCGGTTCTTTATATGATCCGAAATTATTAACAGAATTTTTTAATATGATGGAAGCTACATCAATGTAGCTTCCATTTTAAAAAATCAAAAAAAGGTTTTGCACAATAGCAATCCTATGGTATATAATATTAATGCTCAAAGACCGGGGTGTAGCTCAGCTTGGTAGAGCGCTTGGCTGGGGGCCAAGTGGTCGCAGGTTCAAATCCTGTCACTCCGACCATGAAATAGAAAAAACAGACTACCGTTGAGGCAGTCTGTTTTCTTCAATAAATGGACTGATGAAATCAATCAAGTCTACACTATGAGTTTCATTCACGATGAAATCGTCTCTAGCATCTGATGATTGGCCGCAAAATTACTAATACATATAACATCACTAACCTCAAGTGCATATATAGTAGGTAGTGTTCCTTCAATAATCCGTTCTTCTAATTCATTGTATAAATTGTCATATGCATGTGTAAGAAATAAAATTTGAATATTTGGGTGTTGTTTTGAAAAGCAAAGATTATTTTATCCATTTCATTTTTCGCGCTTACACCAAGTGGTAAATACATTTGAATTGTTATATTTTCATTAGGTAACGTTTTAAGAACGTCAATTATTCCAAAGGTATTCATATCTTGAGATATTTCACTCCATTTAGCATAAAGAGTGAAAGAACTTTTTATTGGTTTGTTGAAGTCATATGGGATTTTTAGTTCAGAATCTACATACCATCCTTCAAAAGTGTATCCATCTCTATATGGTTTTGTAGGCTCGTCTAAAATCTTTCCATCATTAACATCAATATCAGCAACGACTACATCAGATGTGCCAGTTTCGAAATGAACAGTATAAACTGGGCTACCACAAGAAGTGCATGTAAATAACGATATTGCGATTGTCACAATTGCAATCATTAAGGCAATTCGTTTCATCAGTTTCCCCTTTCAAAAAAGAAACTCCACTTAGGGAGTTTAATCCTCTGTACATCAATTATATCATAGAGTAACAATAAGATAATAACATCTTCAAAAATCAATTTGAGATAAGATTTAGTTATGAACTGTTCAAGCATGGAGACTGATGTAATCTTTCAAATTATTTAATGACTCCTTTAGGGACGTTTTAGTCATTCTAAGATTTCCGTTTTTACCTCTTAACGCGAAAGTTTTGGGATACCCCTCTTGACTTAGAGTTTGTACGAGTGAACTAGCCCCACCCATTCCTTTAATGCTGTGGGGGATTTCTCCGATAAGGATAGCGTGATATTTTGATGAATATTGTAACTCTCTTACATCGAAGTGTTTCATTTTATCATAATCAAGCAAAAAATCGACGTTATCAATATTGAAACCATGTGATTTAATAATTCCTTTAATGTCTTTTAGCTTAACTTGTGGAGCACCAATGATTAAAAAACGTACATCTTCTACTGATAATATATGTTCGGTATTTTGCATTGTTTGTTTAGATTTTAATAAATATTCAATTTGTTTTTGCAGTTCAATAATTTGGGATTTTAACTGTTTGTTTTCTTGAACAATTGTTTCTAGATAATCATCAGAAAATGTTTCTTGGGTTTCTTGGTTTATGTCTATTATATTTTCTAAAAATGAAGTGTATTCAGTAATATCAAGATGATTGTGACTGGAAAACACATTAAAATTTTGTAAAATCATATGTAATTGTTCAGCTGTGATGTGTTGGTTGGTATAGGCTTCAGAAATTGTGTTAAACATATCATTAAGTAATATCGTTTCTTTCATAGGATTAAGCGATTTACCAAGTAAATCATAATATGATAGAAACACATCAAAACCATAACATAAATTTAGCGGATCTGTTTTATAAAAGGTCAATAAACGGTAATAGTTGAAGTAATCATCATCTAAACCTAGTTGATCACAAAGAAGTAAGAAATTACTTGCTTTTCGATAATCGTTGTGAATGCAGTAATATTTTGTAAGTTTTAATAAAGCAGATGAGTCATATAAATTTATGTTAAGTTGCTTGTTTAAATCTGCTTCTAAGCGTTTTACCTCTTTTTCGGATATGATATAGTTCATTTGCTATCATCCCCAATAGAAACTAAACGATAGGTGTTTTCCTCAATTGTTGATAGGAAGAATGATGGTTGCTTTAGAGAAGTATTATAAAAACCATAGAATTCTTTTTTTGCTCGTGTAATGCCAACATATGTTCGAAGCATTCTGTTTCTAGCAGTTTGAGTGAAGAATTTGTTATTTAAC
>CAZZJG010000024.1:0-8573 GCA_964654395.1 uncultured Candidatus Izemoplasmatales bacterium | reverse complement strand
TCCTGACTATCCTACCTGCATTATAGGTCAAAAAACTGGTTTGTTCAACAAAAAAAAGACCCGTATGGGCCTAAAAGGAATCAATGTTAATTGTGATTTTTCTTCCTTCACGAGATGCACTCGCATATGCAATTGTACGAATAGCATTAGCGATGCGTCCGTTTTTTCCAATCACTCTACCTAAATCGTCTTTATTAACAATTACTTGTAAAGTGATACGTTCTTCATCTTCAGAAAAGATTTTTACCATTAAATCTTCTGGATGTACAACAAGAGGTTCAATCAGGTGCTTGACGAGGGCTTCGTAATTGACGGCCATTATATCACCCGATTATTTGTTTTTCTTGATTCCAGCTTTGACAAACAAGTTTTTGACGGTATCTGTGGGTTGCGCACCTTCGCTTAACCACTTGAGCGCCTTTTCCTCGTCAATTTTGACGCTTGCTGGTTCTGTCAGCGGATTATAAGTACCGATGACTTCCAAAAATCTACCATCGCGTTTGTTGCGGGAATCAGCTGCGACAATTCTATAAAACGGCTTTTTCTTCCCACCAAAACGTTGTAATCTGATTTTCACTGCCATTTTCATTCCTCCTTTATCGTAATGGACTTTGTTAGTATACCAAAGGTCGATTTCGCTGTCAAGTATTTTTACTTGACATCAAAATCGATATCATATAACTCATAATCTAACAAACTTTCTTGTACCGTTTTCACATGTTTAATTCCTTTAATTTGTTTAATCACGCTATCCAAAACCTCTTCATTCACATACCCAATCGCATACTTACGTTTGTTATGGTTATACGTTACGTTCATCAATTTTTCAATATATTAGAGAGCACTATTTCTTCGATAATATACAATAATACTTCTTCTTTTAAGCATACTAATCACCTAATGTCTTGGAATAATTCCCAGTTCGTTTGGTACTTTGATTTTAGATGAAACACTTCGTCCAATTTGCATAGAAATATTATCTAAAATCTTTTGTACGTGCCGCGTAAGTTCCATTTCTTCCACAATCAAAGGATGTCTCAATAAATTTGTTTTAGCGGTTGAATATTCCTTACTGATTTCTTTTAACCTTGGGTAGTATTTACCATAAGAACGCGCTTTTTCGCAGGACTGTTTCTTGTCCTCAAAATCTTTTAATAACGCTCTTACCTCTTTATCTTTATGAAGCTGCTTGCGCAACTTTTCAAGACGTTTATAAACATCTAAATTACGAATTTCTTTTATCACTTGATCACTAGCATCTAACCAGCTTATCTCCATGCTATCACCAATTACTAGTATACAGAGTATTTTAGCGTTGCGCAAGAAATAAGTTACAAGGTTCGTTGACCTGTTTGGTACTACATAATATAATAAGGTTGATATTTAAACTACTGAAAGAAGGATTTACATGAAAAAAGTTATGCTAATGTCTTTATTTTTACTTCTCATTTTCACATCTTTAGCGCCTAACGAAACACTAAGTGAATCACATGTTGTAGTTTATTTTAAAGAAACAACATGTGAAGTTTGCGCCGCTTTTCAAGGATATATGGACGGCGTTGGTGAAGGATACGACGTTTCCATGGATTATGTAAAGAAAATGGAAGACCAAGGAATTACAGTCATCATTTACGATATCATGGAGAACCCGGTTGTACCTGAATATAACTACGTTGATGCAGATGGAAACGAGGTAGAGGTCACAGCTTTAGATGTATTCGCAGCTTTCAATACCTCCTATGGTAGAACTATCTCCACAGTTCCCGTCGTATTCGCCGGCGACCAATATTTTGATGGACTTGAAAACTTGCGCCAAGCAATTGACAACGGCACTATTTACGAAAAAAGTGCATCGCCTTTAATCGAAGTAAACGTAGAAAAAGGACAAGCATATCAAGAATTAACCGGCTTTTTTGGTTTCCTACTTGTTCTCGGCGCTGGGCTCCTTGATGGGTTTAACCCCTGTGCTATCGCCCTTTTATTACTATTTATCAGTTTACTAGGGTTTTCGGATAATAAGAAAAGACTTATACTAGTTAGCTTTGTCTATATTTCAGCCCTCTTTTTATCATACTTTCTCATCGGAGCTTTTTTACTAGAAGTATTACAAAAATTCTCTGCCGAGTTAGCTGTAATTGGGACAATCATTAATTGGTTTGTATTATTTTTAGTTTTCTTTCTTTTTCTCTTTAATATGTATGATTTTATCCAAGCACGCAACGAGCGTTATGGGAAAATAAAAAACCAACTGCCAAAATGGATTCAACGTTACAATAAAAAAATAGTTCAGTCATTTACCAGTCTTATAAATGGCGACCAAAACAAAGGACTTTTTGGCGTGCTTATTTTAACCTTTACCCTTGGTATTTTACTATCAATCACCGAACTTGTATGCACAGGGCAAATATATTTTGGTATCCTTTACGGAATTCACACAATGCAAAGCGCATACGCATACATCCTACTGCTTTTCTACAATCTTATGTTCGTGCTTCCACTCATTGTCATCGCAGTAGTCTCTGTACGTCTTAAAAGTACGTTTTCGGTAAGTAACTGGGTGCGAGAACACCTCCCTACAATCAAGTTATTAAACGCATTACTATTTTTCATTATCTTCCTTTATTTCTTCAATCGTTTATTCCATATTCTCTAAGAAGGGAGCGTTACAAAATGAAACAAATTGTGTTACTAAAAGCTGGTGAAAAAACGTTATATGAAGGACGCATTTCCGACCTGCCATACCTGCAGGAAGCAATTGTTCAAAAAAGTATCGAATTATTCGGTGATGATAACCCATGCATCATTCACCAATCCTATGTAATTAAAGAGTTTTCTGATCAACTTTTAACGCTTCTAAACAAAGAAAACCCACTACATCTTTCTCAACACGAAAACATTAATTTTATTGATACATTCGAAGAAAAAGATATCACATTGGAGTTAAAAAAATCATGAAAATCTACCTCGATAATGCTGCAACTACACAAGTCGCACCGGAAGTATTAGAAGCAATGAAACCCTATTTTCAAGACGAGTATGGAAACCCCTCAAGTTTACACGACAAAGGCATAAAAATGCGTAAACTTATCAACGAGATAAAAAAGGATATCGCAAGCATGCTGTCATGCAAACCGGGAGAACTCGTTTTTACAAGTTGTGGCACAGAAGCGACAAATTTCGCGCTTAAAGGCCTTGCTTTCTCGGGCTCTGCAAAAGCTGAAATTATTACTTCAAAAATCGAGCATCACGCAACGTTACACACAACTTCATTCCTAGAAAAACTCGGTTATACTGTCCATTACCTCGATGTTGATGAAGAAGGATTTATCGACATAAATCAACTAAAATCCCTCATTTCAGACGACACACTTGTTGTTTCTTTAATACTTGCGAATAATGAAATTGGGACAATTCAAAAAATAGAAGAAATTGCCAAAATATGTAAAGAAGCTTCCGTTTATCTTCATTTAGATGCTGTTCAAGCTCTAACTCACATGTCAATAGACTTATCAAGTCTAGGGGCTGACCTGGTCAGCTTTTCAGGACATAAATTTCATGCTCCTAAAGGCATTGGACTGTTATATGTGAAAGAGGGAACGCATCTTGAAAATCTCTTCCACGGTGGCAAACAAGAATATGGAAAACGTTCTGGAACAGAAAACGTACCATATATCGTCGGTTTTCACAAAGCGCTTAAGCTTGGTCTATCTAAAATGGACGCATATCGTCAAAGACTAAATGAGTATGCTTCTCTTGTATTACAAATGTTAGATCAAGCTAATATTGACTATATCTTAAACGGCCCTTCTTTAGGCCAAAATAGACTTCCCGGTAATCTCAATATATCATTTTCTAACATCGATGGGTCTGATTTACTATTTTACCTCAATAAAGAAGGAGTCTATGTTTCTACAGGTAGTGCCTGTGATTCTACTTCTACTATTCCATCGCATGTTTTACGTGCAATCTCAGTACCAGAACAATATATTCATGGTTCAATCCGTATTTCAATCGGTACTTATAACACTAAAGAAGAAGTAATTGAAGCAACTAAAAGACTTATTAATGTTTTAAAACAGCTTTACTAAACAACAAATGATGTTCTTCCACTTCAATTTCAATTTAAATGTAATTTGTTAACATCGAAATCTTTTTCAAAAGCTATTGATTTGAATGTTCTTTACAATCAAAACGTTTTTAGATTAGGACAACTAAAATCAAAAAAAGAACCCTCAAACCAATTAAAATGAACCCCATATACTGGACATTAAATAAAAAACACCTTTGTACTATACTGATAGTATGGAGGTGTTTTTTATTGCAGATCACCTTCTAGTTGTCGTTTAACATAATCAGCTAATGTTGTCGTCGTTTCAAACGCATCATCCTTTGGTGATAGTGGTTTATGTATGTTAATCAAGACAATATTTTTCCCTTTAATACTTAAATGATCTCTAATAATCGCGACAGGAACTAAGGTAAAGTCGTGTTCTAAAGCAATTTTAAAAGCTCCCGGTTTAAATGTTAATAACTCTCTTGGATTATGTTTAATTGTTCCTTCAGGAAAAATAGCCATATTAAGACCTTTTTCTACGTTTAACGCAACTTGTTTCATGGCCATTGCGCTCTGTCTAAGGCTTGTGCGATTAATAAAGACACAACCAATCGCCTCGGCCCATAGTCCAATTAACGGCCAACTTCTAAGTTCCATTTTCGATAAAAAAGCTAGTGGCTGATCAATTATGGCATTCATCAGTATCGGAATATCTAATTCAGATGTGTGATTTGCATAAAGTAGAAAACTATTATTCTTTGGTAAATTCTCATATCCTGTAACCTTTAGTTCAATACGAAAAAGTTTCAACAAAGCACTTACAATTCCTTTCGCGACCATGTGTTTTCTCTGATCTAAAAGATCATTTCTTCCAAAAAGCACATATGAAAAACTCAAAATCCCAAATGCCATAAACAGCGCAAAAATTAATCCTACAATCCAAGAAAATAAAATCATCACTATTCCAGAAAAAGCTGGTAAAAGCCCAATCCCAAAATACAATACTGTTCCTGTCCCAAACAAAAATGACGTTATTAACAACCAAAAAGTCATATTATTTCCGTCCTTTCTTCCAATGAAAAAAATCTCGTTTGGTAAGCTTATAAGTTGGAACCAACTGATTAGTTGGTTCATGAAAACTGTCTTCTATACGCAAAAAACCACATTTTTCAATTACTCTTTGCGATGCTTTATTATCAGGAAGATGGCGAATTATAATTGTTTTTAGTTTTAGGTAACGATACCCAAACTCCATTACGGCACACAAAACTCTTGTCATATACCCTTTATTCCAATAGCTTTTATGTAAAACATAACCGATTTCTCCCTCGCGCTTTTCCCAATCAACAAAACAGAAATCGCATGTACCTATCATTTTATTATCTTGTTTATGAATGATTGCATGAGCTGCAGGGAGTTGCATTTTCGGTCGTTGCAAAAAGACCCTTTTAATCGCAAAAATAGCTTCATCTTCTGACTTATAATAATCCCAAGTTAAATGTTTTGTAACTTCTGGGTCTTTACCGTAATCATATACATCTTTATAGTCATTAGGTTCTATGCGACGCAACAACAAGTCACCTAAATCGATTTGTGGGATACTAGTTAGTTTTTTCTCAGATAGTGCTCTCATATCATCACATCCTAGAGTTATTATACCATAGGAGAAAACAAAAATGACAAGGGCATCCTTGTCATTTCATTCTTTTAATTGTCTTATATACAGAAAAACCTGTTTCTTTTTCAAAGGCACGTTCAATCTGTTTTTCCATTGCTACTGAATTAATAACTTTTCTATATTCCTTATGTTTTAAGGAAAGAACTTGTGGGTCTATCCGTTTATTATGATTAACATCTTCAATCATAGCGAGGAACTCTATAATAATGGTAATTTCCTCGATTGTAAACTGTTCATAAGGGATGGGATACGTTGTCATTTTTCTTCCTGATTACGGTAAGAATCACCAAAACAAATACCAATCGCTTTTGCAGCTTGAACGTATTGTCCGTCTGGGTCGACTAGTTTTCCACCGCCATGGCTCGTTTCACCCATCGGACCATCACCAACTACTTCCGTTAATGGTAGAGAGATAATTTCTCTTCCACGAAGTTGAACCATACGTCCACTTCCACCATTCATAAGAAGTTCAACCGCATTTACTCCAAATAACAGACCAAGTGCACGGTCAAATTGAGAAGTTGTGCCTCCTCTTTGAATATATGCGAGGTTGGTGTAACGCACTTCATGTTCTGGCACAAGCTTTTGAAGTTGGTCTGTAATAATTTGACCAATTCCCCCAAGACGAACGCTATCAGGACTGTCTTCTACCATTTCACGCACGTGGACGGTACCACCTAGTGGTTTAGCACCTTCACTAACTACAATGATTGTAAAATTACGCCCAATCGCATCACGTTGCCGAATTTTTTCAACGACACTGTCTAGTTCATAAGGGATTTCAGGAATCAAAATAACATCAGCGCTACCCGCTAAACCACCTTCAAGCGCAAGCCATCCAGAGTTTCTCCCCATAACTTCAACTACCATAACACGATCATGTGAAAAAGCAGTGGTGTGCACTTTATCTAAAGCGTCCACAATTGTTTCGAGTGATGTGTTATATCCAAACGTAACATCTGTTGCAGGAAGGTCATTATCAATAGTTTTAGGAACCCCTACAACAGGTATCCCTTTTCGCCAAAAATCGCGAGCACTAGTCAAAGTGCCGTCTCCACCAACGACAATCAAAGCGTCAACGCCAAGATATTTTAAATTTTTAATAGCTTCATCAGACACATCTTTATAGGTAACAGTTCCATCAGGGTTACGGAACGGATAATTAAAAAGATTGTCTTTATTTGAAGATTTTAGAATTGTTCCACCTTCATGCATAATGCCAGATACAGCTTTCAGGCCAAGTGGGCGATAATCATTATTGTAAAGACCACGGAAACCACGAGTAAACCCAACAACTTCAAGACCATATTTATTAATTGCAGTTTTAGTAATTCCGTTAATAACTGCATTAAGCCCACTACAGTCACCACCGCCGGTAATGATTCCGATTTTACGAATTTTCTTACTCATAAATTTATACCTCCAATGATTGATACGAAACTTCTCCCTGTTTAAATCCATTATATATTATCATGTGCCTATTCGTAAACCAAATCACAAAAGAAAGAAAACGTTTTTATTTGGATGATGTGTTCCTTTCTTTCACAAAATCAATATCTTTGATATAATAAGCGCGAGGTGATACTATGATCCTGATGAAAGACATTATCAGGGAAGGCCATCCAACACTTAGACAGCGCAGCGAAGAAGTAAAGCTCCCCCTTGATGATGCGACCAAACAAACTTTACGCGAAATGATGGAATTTTTGGAACAAAGCCAAGATCCAGTAAAAAGTGAAGAATTAGAGCTTCGTCCAGGAGTCGGACTTGCAGCTCCACAAATAAACATCAAAAAACGTATGATTGCGATTCTCACAACAAACGAAATCGGTGACAAACTATATAGGATGTTACTTGTAAACCCCAAAATCATTTCTCACTCAGAAGCTTTAACATATCTTCCTGAAGGTGAAGGTTGCCTTAGCGTTGAACGTGAAGTTGCTGGGCTTGTCCCAAGATATAAAAGAATCCGTGTAAGAGCCTTTCAGTATCTTCCAGAATCCGATGAGACAAGACAAATCGAATTAAGGGTTAGTGGCTATGTAGGAATTGTAATCCAACATGAAATCGACCATTTAAATGGCATTTTATTTGTCGACAAGTTAACAAATCAGATTGATCAAGCTGATCCAGTTATATTCCCAATACAAAACGAGGAGGAAAACGAATGAAACTCTTTATAGACACAGCGAATGTAGATCACATCCGCGAAATGGCAGAATTAGGTATTCTATCTGGCGTTACAACCAACCCAACATTGATCGCGAAAGAAGGTAGAGACTTTTTAGAAGTCATTAAAGAAATATCCGAAATTGTAGACGGGCCAATCAGTGGCGAAGTAATCAGCCTCGATGCCGAAGGCATGGTTAAAGAAGGAATTGAAATTAGTAAAATTCATCCCAACATGGTTGTCAAAATCCCTTTTACGGAAGAAGGTCTAAAGGCGACTAAAAAACTTTCAGAATTAAATATCAAAACAAACGTAACACTTGTTTTTTCCGCTAATCAAGCATTACTAGCAGCCCTTGCGGGAGCTACATACATCAGTGTTTTTGTCGGAAGATTAGATGACACACTACACGATGGCATACAAGTAGTAAGTGAAGTTCGTCAAATTCTTGACAACTATAACCTACCATCAGAAATCATTAGTGCATCTATCCGCAACCCACGACATGTTGTTGAAAGCGCACTTGTTGGCGCTGATATAGCTACTGTACCATATGCTGTTTTGAAAAAAGCAATCAAACATCCATTAACTGATTTAGGTATCGAAGCTTTTTTAAAAGATTGGAATGAAGCATTTAATTAATAGACTCTTGGGTCTATTTATTGTTTTTT
>CAZZJG010000023.1:0-8596 GCA_964654395.1 uncultured Candidatus Izemoplasmatales bacterium | reverse complement strand
GGTTATCAAAGGCGAAAAGTATCCTGAACTAACTCCGTTCTCCATCGATGGTACTACTGGTAATGTTTACGTAGGAACAATTGAAACAAAAGCTCCTGAATTTAGTGAAGAGTTCCAAACAATTCTTAACTGGTCTAAAGAAATTAAGCGTCTTGGCGTAAAAGCTAACGCTGATAATGAACGTGATAGTTTACAAGCTCTTAAATTTGGTGCTGAAGGTATTGGTCTTTGCCGCACTGAACATATGTTCTTCGAAGAAGAACGTATCCTTGACGTGCGTCGCATGATTTTAGCGGAAGATAAGGAAAGCCGTGAAGCTGCACTAGAAAAAATATTACCGCATCAACTTAAAGACTTTAAAGAAATCTTCACTGTAATGGAAGGTAAGAGCGTTACAATTCGTCTGCTTGACCCACCTCTACATGAATTCCTTCCGCAAGAAGATGAAGTTCCTCAAGTTGCGAAAGATCTCGGAATTTCTGAAGAAAAATTACATCGTGCACTTGAATCATTGCATGAATTCAACCCAATGCTTGGACATCGTGGTTGCCGCCTCGCAGTAACATATCCAGAAATTAGCATCATGCAAACAAAAGCAATCATCCAAGCTGCTATTGAAGTTGCTAAATCAGGTAAAGTTGTAAAACCTGAAATTATGATTCCGCTTGTATCACACATCAATGAGCTCACTTACCTCAAAGAGTATATAAAAGAAACAGCTGATAAATTAATTACTGAATCTGGTATTGATTTAGAATACAAAATCGGAACCATGGTTGAAACACCACGCGCTGCTTTAACAGCTCATGAAATTGGCTCTGAAGCTCAATTCATTTCTTTCGGAACCAACGATTTAACACAAATGACGTTTGGATTCAGCCGTGATGATGCAGGTAAATTCTTGAAAGAATATCAAGACAAGAAAATTTTACCAAGTGATCCTTTCGCAGCTGTAGACCAAACTGGTGTTGGAAGACTCGTACAACTCGCTACTGGCGAAGCGAAAGAAGTAAATAAAGACATCACTGTTGGTGTCTGTGGTGAACATGGTGGAGAACCAAGCTCTATCGATTTCTTCCACCGCTCTGGACTTGACTATGTATCTTGTTCGCCATTCCGTATACCGGTTGCTATTATCGCAGCTGCTCAAGCTGAAATTCGTAACCGTAAATAAGTTACATATTACTTTAAAAAGCACTGAATTTTTCAGTGCTTTTTTGTTATACTAAATGTGGTGATTGGTATGTGGAAAGAGATTATAATAGCGGAACAAGAGAAACCGTATTTTAAAGACTTACTTCGATTTGTTAATCAAGAATATCAAACTAAATCAATTTATCCTCCTGCAAAAGATGTGTACAATGCTTTTAAGTATACGCCTTTTGATAAGGTGAAGGTTGTTATTTTAGGACAAGATCCTTACCATGGGCCAAGCCAAGCTCATGGACTTTGTTTTAGTGTTCATAAAGGAGTAGATATTCCACCATCCTTGCGAAATATTTTTTCAGAGTTGCGTAGTGATTTAGGAATCCAGCCACCTAATCACGGTAATTTAACTAAATGGGCAAAACAAGGCGTGCTTTTACTAAATACCATTTTGACAGTTGAAGCTGGAAAACCATTATCTCATAAGGGAAAAGGATGGGAGATTTTTACTGATTATGTAATCCAGTTGCTTGATCAAGATGAAAAACCAAAGGTATTTGTCCTTTGGGGCAATAACGCAATAGCTAAAAAGACGCTTCTTAATAATCCTAATCATATGGTTATTACATCTTCCCATCCTTCACCACTTAGCGCTAGGTATTCTTTCTTTGGTAGTAAACCCTTTTCAACAATTAACCATTTCCTTTTAAAAAATGACATAAAACCAATTGATTGGAAAATCGATTAATTATGCTTGTTTTTTTAAAGCTGTTTTAGTACAATGAAAAAGTCAGAGTAGTCATGTCGCGTTAAGTGCCATATCATGGGATGTTGGGTATGGACGAACAGGTTTTTCCTGGCGGTGGCATGGCGCGTCCGCTGAACATGGCATTTGCCTTTTTCGTGGACCTCTACAAACTATATTTTGGGAGGTTTTTCTTTATGCAAAAAAAGTCTTTGCTTAACGCTAAGGGGTTAACCCTAACAGCATTGTTGGTTGCGATGGCAATTTTGCTAAAAAGCTTTTTGTCATTTGAAACTGGCTCATTCCGTTTTACATTTTATGAAATTCCAATGGTATTTATTGGAGCATTGTTTGGGCCTGTGGTAGGTGGTATAAGCGGCTTTATTGTCGACTTTTTCCATGTACTATTTAGTCCCTGGGCATTTTCGTTTAATGTCTTTACTATCTCAAACATGTTGTGGGGCATTATCCCTGGTTTATTAATCTTTTCCCGGAACTGGAAAAAAAGAACGTTGCTTGTGACATTAATTCTTTCCTTTCTATTGACGTTCGCTTTAAACACTATTGGAATTGTACAATTCCAAGGAACGGGAGCAATGCTTGCGACGCTTCCTTACCGTGTTTTGATAATGTTAATCAAAGTTCCTCTCGATATGTATTTCATTCTTCTTTTACATGAGAGAGTTTTCGTGCAACATAGCGTGCTGATTAATGAAAATTGAACACCGAATGGTGTTCTTTTTTTATAAAAAAAGACACCTTTAAGGGTGTCATAATTCAACGATTTTTACCTCGCCTGGACCAAGGTGGATATCAAGTGTGTTGTAATCGATAAACTGTGTAAATAATCTTGGTCCTTCATGCGTAGAAAGAAGTAGTTTTCCTTCCATTTCTTTATTTCCTGTCACTTCGCGTAAATGACTTATATCAATACGGATATAATGTTCATGCCATGTATCCGCATTAGCGAGGATGAATAGGATATTGTTTTTTCTTGTTTTTGTTTTTTTGAAATAACTAAATCCTACAAAGTTTTTATTTTCGTAGTGCGCGTATAAAGGGAAATATTGTTTCTTAGAAGTAATTTGTGGCAAATACCTTTTCCTAATAGGGCGAATAGCGTCTAAAAGATCAGGGATTTCCCAGCGTCTATCGTTTGTGTAATGGAATTGATAACGATCGAAAAGAGCTAGTTTTCCATAAAAGGGATCAGTGACGTCTAGTTGATATTGTTCGTTTTCACGTGCATCAAGACCCAGATTCATAGGTTGTTTTTCATAAACTTCTTGACCACTATTGATAAACGGAATCCCCCCTGGCATAAACATGTTTACGATGGTTAAAAGTCTAGCTAAGGACTCGCCGCCATCCCGCGCCGAAAGGCGTGGTGTATCATGACTTTCACCCATTGCAAGTGTTGGGATTGGTAAGTTAATTGAGTTATAGAAAAATTCTTGCATCTTACCTTCCCATACTCTTGGTTCCATGTAAAAACCGTTACCAATGATGGCATTGTAACCAGCTTTTTTCGCCGCTTTTGCTTTTGAAGGTTGCAACTCTTCAGCAATAAATGCGAAGTCAGGATCAATCGCTCTAGCTTTATCCATAATCATTTTTAATAAATCATCTGAGAGTGCATGTCCCATGTCGATACGTGCACCGTCAATACCAAATTGTTTTTGATAGTAAGGAATTACCTCAGAAATTAGGTTCCACAATTCAATATTTGGTTTTTGTCCTTGATACATATCGTTTTTAATTGTATCAAAGAGTATGAAGGGTGGTCTGTTTTGGTTGTCGAGAAATGTTTTCGTTTGTTTTGGATGGTCTAAGTACATACGGAAAAATGTTACATCTGTCCACGGTGGTTGTGGGTCGTTGATATAATCAGAAAAGGCGGGAGCGACTTTTAGATTAAAATATTTTTCTATTGCACCCGCAAGGTCTTCATGTTTTTTTATCTTTTCCCAAAGTTTTTCATCAATAGCCTTCGGGTTTGGCCGGAACATATTAAGGTGACGAATAGTCGCCTTATGTTCATAAACCTTTTTCATGTTTTCAAGGGAAGGGATGGTGTTTGGGGAAATTGTATCGATGCGCGGAGACCCATAAGTATCATACATTGAAGCGTCAATCCAATAAAACCACTCTGGGTGTTCTCTAATTAAAGCAGAGTCTACGGAGTTAGTACGTGGAATGATATCAATTAATACTCTTATATTGAGGATATGACAAGCTTCGACAAATGCTTGAAACTCTTCTTCAAGTGTCATAGAAGAACTTGTAAGAGGGTCTTTAAGACCTGGGTCAAGTTCAGTGAAATGCGTTACGCCGTAAGGACTACCAAGCTCTCCTTTTTTATTTTTGGTTGAAAATCTAGAGATGGGTAAAAGATAAATGGCATTAACACCCATTTTAACAAGTAAAGGAAGGAGGGCAATCATCTTGACAAAACTTCCAGTTTCAGGCATACCATAAAGGTTTTTTTCTTCTAAATGTCCGCTTCTGTCATGATCCCAAGCAGCACTAGCGCGGACTAATGTAGAGTACATTACAGCTTTTTTAATCCAATTGCCATTTGTTGGTTTTGTTTGTAATAATGAGGATAAACTTTTTCCGTAGTTAAAGCTGTTTTTCCTTTTAGGCAAAATTGCTTGTTTAATAACCGAAGCATAAAAGTCATACGGATTTACCATTAATTCATTTGATGGTGTTTTAATAAAAGATGCTTTGTCGTAATCGAAACAGTTCCACAAATCAGGAACAGTGTAATTAAACACACGCTTGTCATTTGCGTGTGTGAGTAGATTATATAATTTTTCTAGTTTTGAGCTGGACATGGTTACACCTCTTTCTACATTGATATTATAATATATGGTAAGAGAAAAGGGAATGATTTCACAAAACATGAAAACGCTACCCTATAAGTCAAATTACTAGGAAATTTGTTTGGTTTGGGTTATAATTGCGATGTTAGAGGTGATGATATGAAAAGACCAGTAGCACTAATTGTTATGGATGGATTTGGACTGCGAAATGAAACTGAGGGAAACGCAGTTTCTATGGCAAACACGCCAAATCTTGATTTGTTATTCAAGGAATTTCCCAATACTTACTTAAGAGCTAGCGGCCTTGCCGTTGGTCTTCCAGATGGACAAATGGGAAATAGTGAAGTTGGCCACATGAACCTTGGAGCTGGACGCATTGTTTATCAGTCCTTAACCCGTATTAATAAAGCAATTGAGGATGGATCATTTTTTGAAAATGAAGCTTACGATAAAGCGATAAAATATGTAAATACAACAGGTGGAAAACTACATATTTTGGGTCTTTTGAGTGATGGTGGTGTGCACAGTCATATTGAGCACATTAAAGCTCTTATAAAACTTGCAAAAGATAAAGGTGTTGAAACAACGTATTACCATGCATTTCTCGATGGTCGTGATACTCCCCCAGATAGTGGGATTGAATATGTCCGCAATCTTGAAGCTTACATGAAAAGTTTAAACTATGGAAGCATTGCGAGCGTCGGTGGAAGATATTATGGAATGGATCGTGACAAAAACTGGAATCGCATTCAAGTTCATTATGATATTTTAACGCAAGCAAAAGGTCGTCATGAAGCTAGTGCTGAAGAAGGAATTCTCGCATCTTACAAAGAAGGCGTTACGGATGAGTTTGTTATTCCGTTCAATGTCGTACCAGAGGGAGTCATTACGGACGGCGACGCTGTTATCTTTGCAAATTTCCGACCTGACAGAGCTATTCAAATCGCAACTGCGCTTTCTAACCCAAAAGAAAGTGGGGTAGATTATAGAAACGGGCCAAAAGATATTTTCTTTGTTAGTACCATGCTTTATAGTGAAAACGTAAAAGGAGAAATTGCCTTTGGCTTACAAACGCTAGATAACATGTTTGGTGATGTTGTTAGTAAAGTTGGCCTTAAACAGTTACGCATCGCTGAAACAGAGAAATATGCGCATGTTACGTTCTTCTTTGATGGTGGCGTTGACAAAGATATTGAAGGTAGCACACGTGTACTTGTTAATAGCCCGAAAGTCGCAACATACGATCTTCAACCTGAGATGAGTGCTTATGAAGTAACAGACAAAGTACTTGATGAGATTGCTAGTGATAAACACGATACAATCATCCTAAACTTTGCGAACTGTGATATGGTTGGACATACCGGTGTTATTCCTGCAGCTGTAAAAGCAGTAGAAACTGTTGATGAATGCGTTGGTAAGGTAGTTGATGCTATTTTAGATAAAGGTGGCGTTGCTTTAATTACTGCTGATCACGGAAACGCTGAAAAAATGCTTGACGAAGAAGGAAATCCTTTTACTGCTCACACTACAAGTTTGGTCCCACTTATTGTGACTGATAAACAAATAACGTTACGTGAGGGCGGGATTTTAGCTGATATTGCGCCAACAATGCTTGAATATTTAGAAGTGGAACAACCTGAAGAAATGACTGGAAAAAGCTTAATCATAAGAAAATAGGCGACTATAAGTCGCTTATTTTTTTAATCTTGTTGAAAGTGTTTTCATAAGGTGATTATGTTTGTAATGAGCGAGTGTTTGTTCTATAATACAGTTGGACAACGAAACCAATATAAAAAGGAGTGTATAAACAATGCCGTACATTACAGATGTGTATGCAAGAGAAGTATTGGATTCCCGTGGGAACCCAACCGTAGAAGTAGAAGTGTATACTGATAGTGGTGCATTTGGTCGCGCACTAGTTCCAAGTGGTGCATCCACTGGTGAACATGAAGCTGTTGAACTTCGTGATGGTGATAAAAACCGTTACCTTGGGAAAGGCGTTCAAAAAGCTGTAGCTAATGTAAACGAAGTGATTGCGCCAGAGATTCTTGGACTAGATGTAACGCAACAAGTTTTAATTGACAAAATTATGATTGAACTGGATGGTACCCCAAATAAAGGTAAACTAGGTGCTAACGCTATTTTAGGTGTTTCTATGGCATGTGCACGTGCAGCTGCTGATTTTGTTGGCTTGCCACTATATCTTTATCTTGGAGGATTCAATGCTAAAGAACTCCCCACACCAATGATGAACATTATCAATGGTGGTAGCCATGCAGATAATAATGTTGATTTCCAAGAATTCATGATTATGCCTGTTGGGGCGCCTACTTTTAAAGAAGCTATTCGCATGGGCGCAGAAGTGTTCCACGCATTAAAAGCAGTATTGAAAGGTAAAGGATACAATACCGCAGTTGGTGATGAAGGTGGATTTGCACCAAACCTTGGAAGTAATGAAGAAGCTCTGCAAGTTATTTTAGAAGCTATTGAAAAAGCTGGATATGTCGCTGGAAAGGACGTAATGCTTGCCATGGACGTTGCTTCTAGCGAGTTCTATGACAAGGAAAACAAGGTATATGTACTTGCTGGTGAAGGCGGTAAAAAACTAACAAGCGCACAGCTTGTTGATTTCTATGCACAACTTGTTGAAAAGTATCCAATTATCTCTATTGAAGATGGTCTGGACGAAAATGACTGGGAAGGTTGGAAAATTCTCACTGATAAACTTGGTAAGAAAATTCAACTCGTTGGTGATGATTTATTTGTAACAAACACAACTCGCCTTGGAAAAGGAATTGAAGAAGGCATTGCGAACAGTATCTTAATTAAAGTAAACCAAATTGGTACTTTGACAGAAACATTTGAAGCTATTGAAATGGCGAAAAAAGCTGGATATACTGCTGTCGTATCACACAGAAGTGGTGAAACTGAAGATTCCACAATCAGTGATATCGCTGTTGCAACAAATGCTGGACAAATTAAAACAGGATCAATGTCACGTACTGACCGCATCGCTAAATATAACCAACTTCTTCGCATTGAAGATGAGCTTGGTGAAGTTGCGAAATACAACGGACTTAAATCCTTTTACAACATTCGCCGATAATTAAAAATCGCTGCCAACGCAGCGATTTTTTTATTGTTTCGCACCTTTTCTTGCTGTACAATAAAAAATAGTGAGAAGGATAAAACAAATAAATGCATTCGTTTTAAAAAACAGAGATTATCTTTTATTATATTTAGGAAGAATGGTGTCAAGTTTAGGGACACATATTTATAATTTTGCTATTTCACTTTACATCTACGTTCTAACTGATGGGAGTTACATTAGTAGGAGTATAGCTCGCAATAGGCGGAGTTGTATGCTTTTTATTGATTCTTTCATCACGTGTGATTGTCGATCGTGAAGATAGATTGTTTCACTTTTACCGGTTATTTTTGAGAAGGATTTCGCATTATTTTTATCGTTACAATCATGAAAATATGTTCTAAGAATAAAACATGGTGCACCTCATCTTTGATTGTTTTGATGTATATTAACCCTCACATACATAAATTATAATTTGTGAAATCTACTCTATGCATTACCTATTTTTTTGTGTATAATAATAGACCTTGAGGTGATTATATGTTCTTACTAATAGCACAATATATTCTATTAGCTTTTATTGTTATTTTTGCGACTAGTCGTTTGAGTTACTATGTTGATGAGCTAGATAAAAAAACACACATTAGTGGTGCGTTAATTGGTTGTGTTTTGCTTGCGACTATAACGAGCATGCCTGAGTTTATTACAAGTATTACATCAACAATTGCCCTGCAAGAACCAGGATTAGCATTTGGCTATGTGTTTGGTAGTAACTTTTTTAATGTAGTC
>CAZZJG010000022.1:0-8768 GCA_964654395.1 uncultured Candidatus Izemoplasmatales bacterium | reverse complement strand
TATATGAATAAAAGACTGAATTTTCTTGATTCTTTTGTTTTTCTAAATTTATATTCTTATAATTTCCAACCACTTTCATCCAAGGTTCGTGTGTGCTAAATCCTGCATATTTCTCTGCGTTCCATTGAAAAGGACTTCTTGCATTATCACGCGCTCTATCCCGCAGTGCTTGCATTGCATCTTCATGAGAAGCTCCCCTTGAACGAAAGTTTTCATATTCGGTAAATACTTCCACATCTCTAAAATCGCTTAAGGACTGGTAATCAACATTAGTCATGCCGATTTCTTCTCCTTGATACACAATCACTGTACCAGGCATAAAATATAGTGTATACAAAAGCATCTTTGCGCTTTTTTCCCAATATTCTTTATCGTTGCCATAATGTGAAACAATGCGTGGTTGATCATGATTATGCCAGTACACTAAGTTATGACCAATACCTTGTAACATCGATGAAAAGTGTGAAAAACTTTCTTTTATACATCGAACACAAAGCTTTCCTTTAGCCCATTTACCAGTAATCACTTGATTAGAGGAATCACAATCTTGCCAGCAATGTCCAAACTGAATTAAACAATTAAACTCATTTTCGTCATAACCGACATACTTCTTCGCCTCTTCTTTGCTGGCTCCACCCGCTTCTCCCATAGTAAATACATCATTTGGGCGAAAGATTTCTACACCAAATTCTGCGAGATATTCATGATGTTTTGGTAAACTAGAAAAATGTTCATAACCGGGATAATCATCAGGAAAATCCCAGTTTTTCTCAAGGTGATTCGATGCATCAATTCGAAAACCATCAACTCCAAGATTAATTAACCATTTGGTAATCTCTTTCAAATCATTACGCATTTGTTCATTACGCCAATTTAAATCAGGCATTTTCTTTGAAAAAATATGCAAATAATATTCATCTGTTGGTTCGTTATATTCCCATACATCTCCACCAAACCATGAAAGCCATTTAGTAGGTTTTAGTCTGTTTCCATGTTCATCAGTTTTTCCTTTATGCCAAATGTAATAATCATGATATTTTTCATGCTCAGGATGCGTAGGATCCTTAGCTGCTAAAAACCAAGGATGCTCATCAGAAGTATGATTTAGAACCAAATCAAATATAATTTTCAACCCCATTTGATGAGCTTTTTCAATTAATTCCCGCACATCTTCAAGCGTACCATAATCCTGACTAACTTGATAATAATCTGAAACATCATATCCATTATCATCCATGGGTGACTTATAATGAGGACTCACCCAAATAGCATCAACTCCTAATTCGCGAAAGTAAGGTAATTTCTCAATCAATCCACGAAAATCTCCAATTCCATCACCATTACCATCTTTAAAACTTCGTAAATAACATTGATAAATGACAGCATCCATCCACCATTTCTTTTCCATGTATTTGCTCCCTTCATGTGTGCTGTCTTCATTATACATCATATAATGCAAATAACGACTATCTTACAGAAAAATGAAACCGCTACCACAATCACGTTTCAACGCTTCATGGTATACTATGACTGATAGGAGGAATCATATGAAACCATTTTTATATCATAGCCCAAATAGTCAGTTCGCTTATGCTTTTGATAACAACACGGTCCATCTGCGTGTAATTGCCCAGTTTGATACAATCAAAAGCATTACCGTTATATATGGCGACCCTTTCCATTTTGGCAAAAGCGATGTTGATGAAGATGTATGGGAGTGGAAACAACAAAATCCTGTCAAAATGAAATTTGAAGGACGTTCAACTAACTACGACCATTATTTCGCAGCCGTCACACCAACAACCAAACGTATGAGATACGCATTTTTAATTAATGACACTTATCTATTTGGTAGTCAAGGTCTGATAAAACTATCAGATTATCCCAATGTTATGAACGATCACCTTTATTTCTTCAATTTTCCCTATATTAACGAAGAAGATTTATTTCAAGTACCAAAATGGGTTGAAACAACAGTATGGTACAGCATTTTCCCCGATCGTTTTCATAACGGAGATACAAGCAATGATCCCCAAGGCACCTTGCCATGGGGAGAAACAAAACATTACTCCAACCAACAAGTTTTTGGTGGTGACTTACAAGGCATCATCAATCAATTAGATTACATTGCCGAAATGGGCTTTAACGGTATTTATCTGACACCTATTTTCCTTAGTGACTCCGTTCACAAATATGATATCATTGACTATTTCAATATAGATCCATCCTTTGGAACAAAAGAAACACTAAAAGAACTGGTTACAAAAGCACATGAAAAAGGAATCCGCATAGTTCTAGATGCCGTTTTTAATCATTGTTCATTCCGCCATCCTTTCTTTCAAGATGTAATCAAACGAAAACAAGATTCACCGTATTATGATGCATTTCACATCATTGACAAAAATAAAGAATTACTTTCTTTTGATATTGACAAGGATGGTAATATAATCCCTGAATCAGTTAAAGATCTCCATCAAAACCCAGAAAGTTTAAACTATAGAACGTTTGCTTTTACACCCTATATGCCGAAAATTAAACTATCACATCCATTGTGGAAAAAACATCTACTAGATGCCGCAAAATACTGGATTGAGGAGTTTGATATTGATGGTTGGAGGTTAGATGTTAGTGATGAAGTTCCGCATTCTTTTTGGCGCGAATTTCGAGCCGTTGTCAAAAACGCAAAACTGGACGCTTATATCGTTGGCGAAAACTGGAGTGACGGTAACGCATGGCTAAAAGGAACAGAATATGATGCAATTATGAACTATGAGTATCTATTTGCAATTTGGGACTATTTTGGTAGTAAAACAAAACGCTCCGTCATATCATCATCATTGTTCCAAAAACGCATCACAAATGTTCTCACAAAATATCCCTATCCTATACTATCTGTGATGTATAATCTTGTTGACTCTCACGATACCTCACGTTTTCTAGATATTTGTGGCAATGAAGCTAAACGCACATTACCTGCATATGTTTTCTTATTCACACTTCCTGGAAGCCCGAGCATCTTTTATGGTAGCGAAATTGGTCTTACGGGCGGACATGATCCCGATAATAGAAGATGCATGATTTTTGATACAAACAAACACAATCAAACAATAAAGCAACATATAAAACGCCTCATAAAACTTCGCAAAAACTATGCACCAATGAAAAGCGTATCCATGTTTTTTCACAAAACTAATAATAATGACGTTTTGTTAATTGAAAAAGAAGAGTTAATTATTATCCTCTCAAGAACCAATATTTCTACTACTATTAAAATACCGACGTCTCTACAAGGAACATATAAAGACATATATTTTGATAAGCAAATTTCATTGCAAAATACCTTCACTCTACCGCCATTTGGGTTTTTCTTATTACACAATTAAAAAGGCTTCGCATTAGCGTAGCCTTTTTATATTTCTAAATTTGAATTTCCACACCAGTTTCAGCATCACGGAATGAATATATCACTTCACTATCATTAATCGTGAGCAATAAATATGATGGTGGAATTTGGTTTCGCGGCGAAAAAGCACTTCCTGGATTCAAAGTTAGAATACCATCAATATTTTTAGCATACACCATGTGTGTATGACCAAATAAAGCAATGTCACAATTTAACTGTTTAGCTCTTTTTACTAAAATCTCTACCGTGTCATGAACAAAATAACGATGACCATGGGTAATGAACACTAAGTGGCCATCAATTTCTAGTACTTCTTCGTACTTGTCACCATAATCACCTGGAAGATTTCCTTTTACCATAGTTACAAATGGGTGATGGAACGCAATTGGACTGATTCCTTGATCACCTAACGAAATAATATAATTAACATCTCCTGCAAGTTCTAGCACTCTTTCAAGCTTATGTCTCATTCCATGTAAATCAGAAACTACTAATATCCGTTTCATGATAAATCACTCTCTTTTAAATACTTCGTTAGAGCTTGTAACGCCGAAGATCTATGGCTAATTCTATTTTTCTCAGCGAGTGATAATTCCGCTAAATGCCGGCCATCTAGCAACACAAACAAAGGATCATACCCAAACCCATTGGTCCCCTTTTTTTCTTTAGCGATGTTTCCTATAAGTCGCCCTTCAAAAAAACGGGGTTCTTTACCTAGTTCATAGAGGCAAATAACTGTGACGAAGTAAGCTTCTCGCTCAGTAGAATCACCTAATTCTGCAAGCAATTTTTCATTATTTCGTCCATAGTCATGCGCAAAACCAGCATATCTGGCACTATAAACGCCAGGTGCGCCATTTAATTTTGCCACACATAGTCCTGTATCGTCAGACACTACTGTTTTTCCAGTCCACTCCGCAATAATCCTAGCTTTAATTAACGCATTACCTGCAAAAGTATCAGCATTTTCAACGATATCTTCCTCATAAGCAATATCTTTAAGCGTCAAAACAGTATAACCAAGTGGTTCCAACATTTCACGATATTCCCTCGCTTTATGTTCATTACTAGTCGCAATGATTAACTCTTTCACTTTACCACCCCAAAAGAAAACCCGGCAACTATTTCTGCAGCCAGGCGTTGAATCGCTCTAAATCAGCGTTGCTACCAATGAGCAGTAACTGATCCTTATCTTCTATCACAGTATCTGCGCTAGGAATTATAATCTCTTCACCCCGCCGAATCGCCACAACATTAATACGGAAACGACGTCTTACATCAAGATTTATCATCGTCATTTCGATAATTTTTCTTGTTGCATTAACGACGATAAAACTATGTGTATCATTTAAATCAATATAGTCAAGTACATTATCACTTACAACTTTACTAGCTAAACGTTTCCCAGACTGTTGTTCTGGCTGGATAATTTCATCTGCACCTAGTTTATTAACAACTTTCGCATGATCTGCATTTTGTACTTTAACAATTACTGTTTGAACACCAAGATCTTTTAAAATCAAGGTAGTTAAAATACTACTCTGTATATCCTTCCCAATTGCTACAATAACACAATCGATACTACTAATACCCACTTCTTTTAAAGCTTGCACATCTGTTGTATCAAGCGTCACTGCATGGGTCGCAATCTGTGACATCTTACTAATGCGTTCAGGATCTTTATCAATGACAAGAACATCCGCATCTTTTCGAATCAATTCTTCTACTACGCTTTGCCCAAAGCGGCCCATCCCAATAACGGCGAATGATTTGCGCGCCATATTTTCACCTCGTTATAAAACACATTTTTGCTCCTTATATATTACCATAAAAGCGATAAAAGTCAAAATACGCAATTTTCTCACTTAAATATTTGTGATATAATGTCAATTGACATTATATTGAGGTGATACTATGCAAGAAAATCGTAACATAATTTTCATTCCTGGACTTTACATACTGCTTATGCTAGTTTTATACGTCCTTGCAGTTCCTATATGGAATAGTATTGATATATTAGATGAAAATTTAAAAATAATTCGCTTTTCTAGTTACTTCAACATACTATTTTATGGTAGCTTATTCACTTTGTATCTATTACTATACAAAACCGCCTGGAGAAACACCTTTAATTCTTTCGTACAACATGCAAATAAGCACCTAAAAACGATTCTTATTGGATTATTATATATGTTAGGATTAATGATTATCGTTGGTTATTTATACACACTACTAGGCATCACCGAGACACCTGAAAATCAAGAGTTACTCGATATGCAATTAAACGGTACTCTTTTTGACCAAATCAGCCTCGTCGTGTTCGCTGGATTTTTAGCACCACTCGTAGAAGAAAGCCTATTCCGTCTTAGTGGATTTTACTATCTAAAAAAAGTATCATGGTTACCACAATGGGGCGTTATAGCAATTACTAGCATTCTTTTTGGTTTAATTCACGTTCTAGGTGATGATATCGTTCAAATAATCTACTACGCTGCGCTCGGTGTTGTTCTAGGCACATTATATTATAAAAGCAAAAACATTCTTGTACCAATTACTGTTCATATGTTATTCAATATTTTTATCACGATTATGATGTTTATTGGTTTATGATTACTTTTTTAAAAAAGGCATACTAATTTGGATAAAATGGAACCTAAGTAAAAAAAGCCAGTGTAATTTATAGATTCTTTTTGTATGTGAATGAGAAAAAGTAAATAGATATGTCACAAAAGGAATAACGCATACAGAAAATATGAAGGTCTTCAAGACAAAAAAATGAGCTTTACTTGAAAGAGAGCGAGCGAAGAATAAATTCCTTGAGTTTCAATTAAAACTGTAAAAAGCTAGACATGATAGATTGAAGAATGTATACACCACGAAGCAAACGGAAATAAAATTTGAGTTTACCAAGGAAGTCATTGAAAAAGCAGTCCATAAGATTGATGATTTCTTGGATTGTTACAAAACTATAAACCACAAAGAAAATTGGATGGGCTTCCTCCTATCCGATATAGGAATATACTTATTTCAAAACAAAAAGGCGCAACCCCTTAAGGATTGCGCCTTAGCTATGGTCCGAATTAGATTAGAATAATCTAGTATGCTTTTTTTTGATACTACTAAATATTATCTTCCTGTACCTTAACTCCTGTTATATTAGCAAGATTCATGATTGATGTGCCAAAATATGGCCTTTCAGTCCATCCACCAGTTTCCATTATTAGATTTACCATCGGTTGGGACCCAATAAGAACAGCATAGTGAAGAGCATCGTAGTTCATTGCATCAATCGCAAATAACTTGGCATTTTGATTTATGATATGTCTAGCTAAATCAATTTCATTATTTACAATCGCATAATAAAGAGGTGTATTGCCGAAATAGTCTTTTTCGTTTACATTAAATTGTTGAAATAAAGAATACGCTAGATCAAGTTGGTTCATAATAATTGCATAAGTGAGATGATTTTGCTTCAAGTGTTTTTGATAATTTTTGTCATACGTTAATTTTCGAAACAATTCAATCACTTCATAACGATTTTTCTCTTCTGCGAGGTCATATGGTGACTGACCAAATTTGGATTGGTCGTAGGATGTACACCCGTATGCAAGAAATAACTCAACCATTTCTATTTGAGGGTGATCTATCGCTAAATGAAGAGGAGTATTCTTATATGAATCTTTTTGATAAGGATTAATCCCTAGTGAAACAAGATACTTTGCAACTTCTACTGTAGAATGTTTTGCGGCCACATGAAGAGGTGACTGTTTGGTCGCATCAAGTAAATTGGGATGAGCGCCTTGTTCTATTAACCACTTAACTACCTTTTGTTTCTTGCTTCTTACAGCATAATGCATAATGCTCTCGCCTTTTTCAGTCATTGCGGAAAGGTTTGACCCTGCATCAACTAAAAGCTTCATAACACCAATTTTTCCACGAATGGAAGCTAAATGTAGTGGCGTTTCATATTTATTATTAACTACATTGACATTTGCACCATGAGTAATAAGTATTTTTACCATCTCTTCTTGGCCCATATGGGATACGATATGTAGTGGCGTATCACCAAACTTGTCTTGTTTGTTTGGATTGAGTCCAAGCTTTAGTAATAATTCGAGTACATCTACAGCGTTGTTTCTTGATGCAAGATGCAATAACGTTTGTTTGCGATTATCTATTATGTGCAAATTCGCACCACGTTCTTTCTCCAGTAAAATAAACGCAGCGTCATTTTGCAAGGCTGCGCTTTGTAAACTAGAACTTTTACCTGATCCAATTATTGAAAATCGTTCCCATAAATCCATGAATTTCACCATCCCTTTTCCATATCCAAAGTACCATATTCACAAAAAAAATACCACAACTTCTTGTGGTATTTTTTTCATTTTGTTATTAACGAACAGCTTCTTTCAAAACTTTACCAGCTTTAAATGCAGGAGATTTTTGCGCAGGAATGTGAATTTGTTCGTTTGTTCTTGGGTTGTGACCAACACGTTCTTTACGATTGCGAACTTCAAATGTTCCAAATCCGGTAAGAACAACTTTTTCACCTGCAACTAGAGATTCTTGAATCGCAGCAAGAGTTGCGTTCAAAGCAGTTTCAGAATCCTTTTTCGTTAATCCAGATACTTCCGCGATGCGAGCAATTAATTCAGTTTTGTTCATAATTTCCCTCCTATTTTTTTAATTTCTAACTACATTATAGCAAGAAAACGGCTTCATTGCAATGTTTTTTTAATATTTAGAAAATATATGATAAAAACCATGCATCTAGTTGTAAACTTCCCCTTTTTGGCTTCATTACTTTGTCGAAACCATTTTAATGAAAAAAGAGTGAAAAATATGTCAAATTTCACTCTTTCGTGTCCGTTCAAATAAATTTCGATATGCTTGTTCTGGGTCCCTTTTTTCAAACAAAACGTGATAAATCTGTTCAATAATGGGTAGGTCGAGGTGATGCTTTTTAGCATATTTGTATGCGGCCTCACAAGTCCTGATTCCCTCAACGACCATCGTCATTGAATTCAATGTCTCTTCAAGATCTTTTCCATTTCCTATTTTATATCCGGCTTGATAGTTACGTGAATGTTGTGAAGTACAAGTAACGATAAGATCACCAATACCCGTCAAACCATATAAACTTTCTGTGTCCGCTCCATAATGTTCGTAGAATTTTTTCATTTCTACTAAACCTCTTGTAATCAATGCAGCTCGTGCGTTATCACCAAGTCCTTTACCAGCAATCATACCGCTAGCTAAAGCAAAAATATTTTTGCGCGCTCCACCGAGTTCTACTCCTTTTAAATCAGTAGATGAATAGACACGGAACCAGTCTGTATTATGAAAGAGATGTTGAACAAACAAG
>CAZZJG010000021.1:0-9230 GCA_964654395.1 uncultured Candidatus Izemoplasmatales bacterium | reverse complement strand
AGCTAGTGGTTGGAACTCAAGCATATAAAAATTCATCTTTGTTAGTCTATTAACTGTACGCGCAAGTTATTTAATCCTAATATCTTTAACAGCACTTTCAGTAATCTTACTTGTCGCAATCTTTTACAAACAAATCGTTCTAACTTCTTTTGATGAGGCTTACGCAAAACTAGTAGGACTTAAAGTAGCAATCTTCCAAATGGTATCTACCATTATATTATCACTCGTTGTTTCACTCTCCATCGTAACCGTAGGCGTTCTGCTTGTATCTTCATTAATGATTATTCCCGTAGCTGCAGCCATAAAAGTAGGAAAAAGTCTTAAAAACACAATCACAATAGCTATTTTCTTCAGTGAAATATCGGTAATATTAGGAATGTATCTCTCATATCAATTTAACATCCCTCCTGGTGCGACAATCGTTTTAATTAATATATTAATCCTCTTTTTAACCGGATTTTTCAGAAGTATCTTAAAGCAACACCGTCGCAAACAACGAAATCAACCTTCTATTACTGAATAAATAAAAAAAGATGTCAGCCCCCTCTGACATCTTTTTTTTGGAAAAGACCCATATAAAATATGGGCCTCCCCTTTCCTATAATCCGCTAACCCCTTACATCAGTAATTATAACCACAAATTAAGTAAAAATCTAGTGACACATTTGTCACTAGATTGTATTGCAAACTATTTCAGCCTCTAGTAATTGCCCCAACAGGACAAGGCATTGCGCAACGCATACATCCGCGACACAAATCTTCAATTACAACAGCTTTTCCATCGCGCATTTCAATTGCGTTAAAAGGACAAGCAGACACGCAGCGCGTGCATCCAGTACATAGATTAGTGTCAATTACCGCAACGCGCTTAAATACTCTCTGCGTTTCTGACTTTTCTCCTTCTTCGCTGCTGTCATCAAATTCATGACGATGTTCGTGATGATGACGGTGTTCGTGATCATGATGTTCATGGTTACGATGATCATGATCATGGTGGCGTTGATCATGATGATGGTGATCGTGGTTGTGATGTTTTCTTCCCCGTCCATTTCCTCTGCCATCACGATGTGAGCAATTACCTTTTCCATGTCCCGTCATTGGACCTTTTCCTTCTGGACCAGTATGATCTCTATTTGGCATTTTTACACCTCCTTAATGAGCATATGCACCTTAATTATATTCCTTTCTCTTTTTTTGTCAAGAAAAAAACGCCTAATGGCGTTAAATTATTAAACTAATGCTTAAAAGAAGTAATAAAACTAAGACAATCCTATCAAATGTCTTTTGATTTAAATGCCTTGCGATTTTCATGCCAACAAGGATGCCGCATAATGAACCAAGAGAAAGTGAAGTGATTAACAAAATCATATCCTGCTGATAAGCACCCTTTAAAAAATGAATTAATGCGGCGAATAAACCCATGGTTAAGAAGTGAAATGCAAGCACAACTTTAAATGTTGCTTGATCAGCTTTAATCGTAGTTAGATATGCAACAACAGGTGGTCCGTCTATTGAAGCGAGACCGTTACCAATTCCACTAAGTATTCCGACAATACTTTTTGTTATATTATTATCTTTTAATGGTAAATGCAAAGGAAACAGTCGCGAAACAATTGCCATAATTAAAAACAAGAATGCAGCGTAACGAATAATATCGGTGGGAATTTTGTATAATGCGTTAGCTGCGATAATGGTAAATATGATGCCAAAGAAGGGAATCATCCAATATTGTTTCCAAATATATAAAGAAAGCCCTCTATGTTCACGTAATAAAAGTGAGTTTAATAACAAATTAAACGTGACAAGCGCAACGACGATTTGTGTCATTGCGTTTTGTCCAAGTACAAAAACGAGTAATGGTAAAGCAACTAAGGACGAGCCAAAACCACTTATTCCTTTTACTAAACCTGAGAGAAATCCAATTAACACAATGATGAAAAATACAGTACTAAGACTTTGAATAAACGTTATAACTAGATAATTCACCGGTAAAGACCTTTATATTTAGGAATATTTAGGATAAATAATTTTGTGTGGATTTCTAGGTTAGCTAATTGTTTCATGTGTTTACCTCGTACTTTGTGGTAATTATTCAATAATAATTAAATCTTTGGGAAAAGCGTTTAAAATAATGCACCCATCTTCCTTTAAAATAACATCATCTTCGATGCGAACTCCACCAACACATGATATATATATTCCTGGTTCAATTGTGACGCAAGTATTCAATTCTAGAGGTTTTTCATTAGTTTTTGAAACGCGAGGAGCTTCGTGAACATCTAGTCCTAATCCGTGACCAGTACCATGTTGGAAATACGCGCCATATCCGCGATCTGTAATATAATTACGACAAACTGCATCTAACTGCTTCCCTGTCATACCTGCTTTCGCAGCTGCAATGCCAAGCCTTTGCGCTTCTTTAACAATCGCATATATTTCTTTCATTTGTTCACTAGGATTGCCAAAGGCGATAGTTCTAGTTAAATCACTATAATACCCTTGGTAGGAACACCCAATATCAAAGGTAATCATTTCTCCTTTTTGTATTTTTTTATCACTAGCCATACCATGGGGCATTGCACCTCTTGCGCCACTTGCGACAATGAAGCGATCCCATGTATTATCAGCGCCAAGGTCAATCATGCGGTTTTTTAGTTTTATTTCAAGTTCACGTTCCGTTATGCCTTCAGTAATTTCTTTAATAACATCTTGTAATGCTTGATCGGTAATTTCACAAGCGCGTTTTATTTTATTAATTTCATCTTGTGTTTTTGATACGCGAAGTGATTCCATGAATCCTTTCAACGGTATTAATGCAACACCTAGTGTTTGATACATCGCATACTCGCTGTAACGAATATTTTGATCAAAGCCGATGGATTTAATCTCTTCTTTTTTAACAATTTCTCTAATCGCATCTATAATTGTCGTTTTCACTTCTACAAATGTGTAATCGGGAACCTCGATAGTTACTTGGTCGCGGTAACGAAAATCACTGAAAAAATACTTAAAGTTTTGGCCAATAAGCGCCGCACCATAACTACCTGTATATTTTGTAACATACATTAAGTTTTTCTTTGCGGCTTCATTTTCTAGACCAGTTAATAAAATCGCATCAAATTTTTCATTTGTAAGACGCTTTTGGATTGCTTTAGTAATCATATTGATTCCTCCACCTATTTTCTTTAATATATTGTATCATAAGTTAATCATACGATACATCACTTAAATAAAGCCCGCCCGGTGGCGCAAGTTCATTTAGTAATGAATTATTTTTTGCTTTTAATAAAGTATAAATATCAATTTGTAATTCGTTTCTAGTAATTAACACGATTGTAGCTACCATGTATCGAACCATGTAGCGGAGAAACCCATTTCCTGTAAATGACACAACCACTTTGTTTTCTCTTTGATTGACGTTAACTTGATAAATCGTGCGGATTGTATCTTTTTCACTTGTTGTTGTGAAAGAAGTAAAATCATGCGTTCCGACTAATTGCAAGGCAACTTCCTTAAAACGTTTAACGTCAATTTGACCAATAGTCCATTGGTAATTCCTTTGGGTTATGTCAAAAGAACCCGTGTTTAGAATGTACTTGTAAGTCTTTTTTGTCACGTCATAACGACTGTGATGCGTTAGTGGAACAACGTAGCTTTCAAGCAATAATATATCTTTTGGTAGTTTGTTTTGGATAATGGAAGCATACCGCTCCACTGGAATAGTGTTTTCGATATCAAAGTGAAAATACTGGTTATATGCATGAACACCTTTATCGGTTCTCCCACTTGCATGAATCTTAATTGGTTCATTTAACTTAAGCGCTGCTTGAATGGCGCTTTCAATTGTGCCTTGTATGGTTCTTTTGTTTGGTTGTTTTTGGAATCCTTCAAATCTGCTTCCGTCATATGAACATCGAATCATAACCCGTATTTTTCCAGTATCTTCTATTTCATAAATGCGATAGATTGCTTGATCTACAATTACTATTTTTCCTTTAATCTTTTTCGTGTGTAATTTGTATGTGTAATGCATGGTGCTGCCTATTTGCGTTTCTTCTTGTAAATCGATATATGAAATTGTATGGTGTTTAAAGTAAGATAAAACATCTTCTTTTGATTTTAGAAGCGTGCCATCAAATAGACGCATACCAAACATTGTTGGATGAAGTATCTTTTGTAACGTTGTTTCATCATGATTATGAATCGCCTCATAAAACTGGCACACAAGGTTTATCATGAAAGCGTCACTACCCAAATGGAAATAAATATAGTAATAGCACCACTAAACACAACAATACTATCAATTAGCTTCCATGTTAAAACATGTAGCCTAGTTCGTTTTTGGCCGGGTACAAAGTTTCTAGCTTCCATCGCATCTGCGAGTTCTTCACTTCGTTTAAAACTAATAATAAACATTGGAACAAGTAAACTAATTATTTGCATGATTTTATCTTTAAACTTCCCTTCGTTAAAATCAACACCTCTGCTTGCTTGTGCAAGCATGATTTTATTTGCTTCATCTAACAAAGTAGGAATATAACGTAAAGCAATTGATATAATCATTGCTATTTCTTCAGAATTGATGTGTATTATTTGCATAGGTTTCATAAGACGTTCTAGGCCCAGAGTTAAATCAGTCGGTTTTGTGGTCATGGTCAGTAGGGTGGATAAAGTAACAATAATGACGAGGCGAATCATGATGAAAAAAGCTCCTTTGACACCATCATCATATATTTGAATTAAAGACCCACCAATTTTTGTGCCAACAGGATATAAATGAAAGATTGTTATGATTATGCCGATAGTGAAAAGAAAATATAGTAATCCGCCATTAATCCAACGTTTGGTGATATAGTAAATTACAAATATTAAAGACGCAAGTATAATATTTTCTTTAGTATATATCAGTTCAAATTGGTAAAGCAATGAGCCTGTATTTACAAATAGAATCTGAAATACAAAGGTAAATGTTAAAAGCACCATGATCGGTTTGAGTCCTTTGAGAATACGCCCAACAGGAACACCACCAAATCGAACAATAAGAAGAACGCCTACTAATAATGCTAAAATATGGAATACGTTGTTTAAAATAAAGGTCGAAATCATAAACAAAATCAAAGCGATAATTTTGCTTCTAGGGTCCATTTTATACAAAAAACTATGACCAGGGACATATTGCCCAATGACAACATTATTCATGAAATCGCCTCCCTTACTCTATCATAAAGTTCATCGAGATTTTTTGGAAGTGGATAGAGCGATATATTAAACTCACTAGCGAGTTTTTTTGTAAGGGTAAGTAAATCTGGTTCTTCTAGATTCCACTTTGAAAGGTTTCCTGATGCAAACAAAGAAAGTACATCACCATCATAAACAAGTCGGCTTTTGTTCATGACTAAAACGCGGCTTGCGTATTTATACACAATATTCATATCATGTGTGATAAGTATAATGGTTTTTCCTTCTTTTTTATGAATTTCCATAAACAACTCTAACAAATCATCTCGACCTTTAGGATCAAGTCCGGATGTGGGTTCATCAAGTACGAGAATATCAGGTTCCATCGCTAAAATACCAGCGATGCTAACACGCTTTTTCTCGCCCCCAGAAAGATTGAATGGTGAGCGTTGTAAATAGTGCGTTGGAAGACCAACAAGTTGTAAGGCCTTTTTCGCTCTTTCTTTCGCCTCTTTTTCACTCGCGCCAAAGTTTTTCGGACCAAACATGATATCTCGTTCTACCGTTTCTTCAAACAACTGATAATCAGGGAACTGGAATACTAAGCCAACTTTTTGTCGAAGGGGATTCAAATTTTGTTTTCTTCGTTTCTTATATTTTTTCTTTTTCGTTTGCATAATGGAAACACCATATACAGTAACAGTTCCACGCTGTGGTTTTAACAAAGCATTCATATGCTGAACTAGCGTACTTTTGCCACTACCAGTTTCGCCAATCAAGGCAATAAACTCCCCTTTACCTTTAATCGATAAATTAATGTCTTCTATCGCCGTCATTCTTTCGCCAGACGAAGAGATATAATCATATCCTACTTGTTCAAACTTAATTGCCATAAGAACTCCTTCAATTTTTCATTGTGTTTTTTTTCTTCCAATCTATGTAAGAGTTTTAGGGGGAGTAATAACTCAAGATTTGATGAATTTAGCAATTCTTTATTTGAAAAGATTTTTCTGGGATCTCCTTCTGATAAAATTTTACCTTCTTTAAGGACTACAAGCCGGTCAGAATGGATTGCTTCTTTCATATCATGAGTAATCGATATTATAGTTACACCTTCTTCTTTCAAAGCGTGAATGATTGAAAGAATTTCATCTCGTCCTTTGGGATCTAACATACTTGTAGCTTCATCAAAAATGATAACTTCGGTATCCATAGCTAAAATACCCGCAATTGCGACTCGTTGTTTTTGCCCACCTGATAATTGATGGGGTTCTTTTTTGAGATAATCCTTCATCCCAACCTTATTCGAGTACTCCGTAATTCTTGTAAGAATTTGTTCTCGTGGAAAACAAAGGTTTTCCATACCAAAAGCAATATCGTCTTCAACTGTAACCCCAACAAACTGATTATCAGGATTTTGAAACACAATACCAATCTTTCTTCTCAACTCATGAACAGTTTCTTCTGTCAATAATGTTCCGTCAATGTATATCTCTCCACTATTGGGCTTAAGCAACCCAACAATCAGTTTAGATAAGGTCGATTTACCAGACCCATTGTGCCCTAAAATAGTCACCCATTCACCACGTTTAATCGAAAGCGATATTTCTTCAAGCACATAAACGTCCTTTACGTATGAAAAATATACATCTTTTAACTCAATGATGTTCATATTCACCAACTCCATTTAACGATATGATTATAACAAAGACGCGCGCAAATATCACGTAATATAAAAAAAAGAGCCTATTTGGGCTCTACATAATTTCCTTAATAAACTTAACAGCTTCTGCGAAATTATCTTCAAATAAAATAGATAACGCATAAAGCATACTTGGGACTTTAATTAGCTTACTCTTATTAACAAGCATCTCTTGTCCTTTATGAAACCCATCAGCTGGTAATACGTAGATATTATCTGCTTGTTGGGCTACCGCTTTCCCATTGATATTAGGGATAACTATTCTAACCATAATTCGACCAGTATCCATACAATTCCTCCTTAATATAATTACAAGTTAATTGTAACACTATATATCATCTTTGCCTATAAATATATCAAATAAAACGTTTTACATAACCTAACAACTCTTCAAATGATTTAAACATCCTATTTTTTCCATCAAAAGCCATCCCCCTAACAAACAAATTATCGGGTTCTTCATACTTCCAATTTGACCAAACACTATAAACCGGTTTTCCTTTCGCTGTAAGCCAGCCAAGTTCAACCATCGTCCCAGAATCATAATTATCTATACAAAGTACACAAAAATCACAATCGTTCATCGCTTCAATATCTTTTTGATACAACCTGTCTAGATCAAACCCAATTTCATCATTTTGTTCTAAAGGGTTATATACTTCAAAACCTAAATCACGCAACAACTTAGCTTCTTCTCTTCGTGCCTGAAGTTCATGCTTAGTAAACAATGGCCCCGCAAGATACACTTTCATTTGTTTCACCACACCTCTTTTAAATTACTAAATACCTACCTTTAATCATCATCTTCATCAAATTCCAAACCCATTACTACTACAATTATCACTATAAGTATTAAATAAAATAGCACCAAACCACTCCCCCAAAAATTAAATCACCAATATTTGCATTTTCATTACAACTCGTTTTCTTTAAAAACAAGTACATTTACTTTACCACCATATGGAGCACCACCATCAATCATAATTAGTTGTTTGTTCTGAATGATATCGTCTATATTCCCGTTGCCAAAGAGTCTTCTTGTTGGCTCGTGCCCAACAATTATGGTTTTTTCAAAGTAAAGAGGAATAACTACTCTACTTTGATAACTCCATACAGCAAAATGTTTTGTAGTATTACGCCAATCATTTAAGTAAAAGTTTATAGCTCCATGAACTAAAACGTGATTATCAAATTCTAGATAGTGTGGTAAGCTTTCTAACCACCTAACATAGCTATAATATCTTTTATCAAACTCATAGGCAACTTCTTTAAACGTATTAGCACTATTATAAATACCATAATATTCAGGTTTATTGACGAGATCCACCGTCTTATCGAATCCATTGTATTGAATATTAAAAAAGGTATTTTGATAGTCACCATGCATTAAATCCAAAAGAAACATATCGTGATTTCCGATAACACCAAGTATACGTTCTCGTTTAATCATTGATTCGAGAAACAAGATTACTTCATGACCTTGATCACCACGATCAAGCATATCACCTAAAGACACAACAATATGATTAGGATTATCAATTTCAAAGCCTGCATCCAGCAAAGCAGTCATTAATTTATCATACATAGCATGAACATCACTAAACAAAAAATATTTTTTCACACATCAACCTCCATTATATTTACATTTCTCGTTTTCTAAAAGCGTAGAACTACATCTTAAAAACACTTAGTAACGTCAATAATTAAATATTTTTATTACTAATATTATATCATATATTTACAATTAAGATATAGTGTTCGGTATACCTGCCATAGAAATTCTCACACTTTATATCAAGAATAATTATTCATTATGTGAATAATCCCCACTTCATAACAAGTAAAAATAACAGTATAGTCAAAAAAAGAGCGTACGCTCTAAAAAGTAATATTTCAAAAAAAGTTTTCGTATGGCAAAACAAGTCTTTCTTGTACAAAGTCTTTAAAATCATAACCCCCAAGTATTTTATACCTACTTGCAACACCATTGACCACATCTAAATTATGTTCTAAAAACCTTTCTTTTATTATTATTTGATTGTTTCCTCTTTTATCTCCAACTTGATTTTTTTAACCACCATTTCAAGAACAACGACAAAAATTAAGAGACGTAACGCTATTAAATTGGACATTCTTTCTTGAAAAGGTAAAAGGGGAATAAGAACCTTTGCATTTAAATATAATAACCAAATCACTGCAATGTAAATCATTATGTCACTCCTTAAACTTTCAATTGTTTTCGTATGGCAAAAATCTTGAGGGTGGCAAAACTGAAAGCATTACAAAAATACACAAAACAAAGAAATCGAAAGACAAAAATCTAGAGGGTGGCAAAACGAACATAATAACT
>CAZZJG010000020.1:0-9311 GCA_964654395.1 uncultured Candidatus Izemoplasmatales bacterium | reverse complement strand
AAGCATCGAACAAACTGTAGAAAACTTAAGTGGTGGAAACCAACAAAAAGTATCTATCGCAAAAGGCCTCTTCACTCATCCAAATATTTTAATCCTAGATGAACCTACTAGAGGCATCGATGTTGGCGCAAAATTTGAAATTTACACTCTCATCAATAAGCTTATTAAACAAGGCATGAGCATCATTATGATTTCTTCCGAATTGCCTGAATTACTAGCGATGAGTGATCGCATTTATGTAGTTGCGGAAGGAAAAATCACTGGAGAATTAAGTAAAGAAGAAGCGACGCAAGAGCGCGTGATGCGTCTAGCTACATTATAGGAGGCATGTTATGAAAACATTTTTTCACGATTTCTGGGTCGTTCTCAGAAACAACTTGCGTGATTATGGTATGTATATTGCTTTAATCGTCATATTTATCTTTTTCATCATTACAACAGGTGGACTATTTATCCAACCACGAAATCTTTTTAACCTTATCCAACAAACAGGTTATATCGCAGTTATGTCAGTTGGAATGACGTTAATTATTGTTATTCGTCACATTGATTTATCTGTGGGCTCGATAGCGGGCTTTATCGGTGCAATTTTAGCTGTTTTAATTGTCACATATGATATCAATCCGATAATCGCCATCCCGATTGTACTATTGATTGCCTTACTTGCGGGTCTGTTAAGTGGATATTTAGTAGCACATGTCGGTATTCCTGCATTTGTCGCGACACTTGGTGGCATGTTCGTATATCGCGGATTAATTTTTAACACATTACAAAAAACAGGGACCCTCGGTGTAAACAATGAAGTAATAAAAGCAATTGGTAGTGGAACAATTCCTTCTTTGGCTATTATTGGTGGGTATCATCTACTAACAATATTACTTGGACTTGCCGCAATCGCACTATTCATCTTTTCAGAAATTAAAAGACGTAAAGAGAAGCAAAAATACAACTTTAAAATCTTACCAAAAGATCTATTCATAGTAAAACTTGTCTTACTATCATTAGTCGTTCTTGCTTTTACACTATTAATGGCATCATACAAAGGATTTAGCTGGACCCTAATCATTGTTTTAGTTGTAGTAGCAGGATACCACTTCCTCACAACACAAACAACACTTGGAAGACACATTTACGCCGTTGGTGGTAATCCCGAAGCTGCGGAATTATCAGGAATCAACGTCGAAAGAATTACATACTTTGTCTTTGGTTCAATGGGCTTTCTCAGTGGACTGGGAGGAATAATGTATTTAGCACGTCTATCCTCCGCAACCTTTACCGCAGGTGAAGGACTTGAACTCTCCGTTATCGCAGGTGCATTTGTCGGTGGCACAAGCGCCGCTGGTGGCGTTGGTAAGGTAACAGGATCAGTCATCGGTGCACTCGTCATGGCATCACTCATCAATGGTATGCAGATGATGTCACTCGGTACAAACTTCCAACAAATAGTAAGTGGCATTGTTCTTGTCGCAGCTGTAATCTTTGACGCAAAAACAAGAAATATGAAAAAAATCGAAGCCTAAATACATCCTCCTCAACGAAGCACAAGCTTCAAAAAAGGTCGGCAAAGCCGGCCTTTTTTGTTTATCTATTAACCATCTTTCTAAAAATGAAACAGTAACCATATTTACACAAGATTTAGTAGTAAATACTATATTCTATTATTTGACCAATCAATGAGAAATTGAATTAAACTATCCTTGTTTGGGCTTTTGGCGAATCTAACATAATATCCACTTGTTCCCATTCCTACTAAAAGCGCTTCGTTTGGTGAAAGACCAAGTAATAAGCCAAGCATAAAGCCAGCATTAAAGTTATCGCCCGCACCAGTTGATAATTTCGGTTTAGCGATAAACGGACCCTCTTCTTCATAATATATACCATCTATAACAACACTGGACCGATCAACTGGATGCACGACAATACCGTAAATACCAATTGCACTATACAGCTTAAATGTTACATCTTGGAGCGATATTTGCATGTTTTTAAGATCTTCTTTAGCAAAGAGATTTAATACACCAGCGATTTCATATGCTTCTTTCTTATTAAGTCCTAATACAACTTTGAAATATTCATTAAACCCAGGAAGGACGCGCAGAACTTCTAAAATTTCTTCATCTTCTCTTTTTTCAGGATCAGCAAGATCAATAAACATATATGGTTTTTCTACTTTTTTTGTAAGTTTAGGTAACAGTTTTTCCTGCATTTTTTGATACATTTTTGTCATATTTGGAAGCATTGACCAGTTAACAGTCGCAAACAAATCCGCCTGGTTTAAAAGTGACAGCATATTATCAAATCCAACTACTTCCATCATTCTTTCATAGGTAACATCTTTTAGCGATGACATTTTACCAAGCATCAGTTTTCCGTCATTAAACTCTAGGGCGTCCGTGTGACCGTTTTGCGCAATTGTATAAAGCGTCATTCTCTCTTTCATAGGAGAAAACACATTGTTTACTTCCTTTGTTCCCAATGAACCGATATATGTAATATTAGGGTTGTTTACTGAGAGGGCGTTTGCCATAATCGGGCCGTTCCCCCCGATTTTTTTAAGTGTGCTAACAAGTTCAATATTTGTCGAAAGACCACTTGCGTTCTCTATTCTACGTGCAAGTTGTGATATTGTCTCAATGCGTTTAAAATTCTCACTGTCATACCTTTTATCTACTACATGGATGATTTCATCGATAAACCCATCAAACCCGATAACCATATTTAATTTACTAGGGTCTAATTTTTTTAGTTTATTAGCGAGATTAATTCTTTGATCCATATCATTTTTCCTTTCTATTACCGAATAAATAAAGCGGCAGAAAGGAGGGAACCAAGAACGATATATGCTGGATGTACATGAAACCAATCAGCATATATATTCAAAGCAACAAGCAAGGCAGAAACAACAAATAGGCCAAGCATTAACCAGTTCTTAGTCGTCTCAAGTGTAATTGCATCTGACATTGGATAACGAAGCATTGAAATCCCAACACCTATTATAAGCACTGCAACTACGGGCTTAACAGCATCTTGCATTCCTCTTAAAATAGTCGAATCTTGATGTTTTAAGAAAAAAGAAACAAGAAATAATGCTAAGATAGTAGAAGGAAGTAAAATTCCAAGAAGTGATGCAAAAGCTCCTAAGTATCCAGCTTGATCATAACCAATCAGAATACCCAGCTTTGTAGCTATTGGACCAGGAAGAGAATTCCCAATCGCAACATAGTTAATAAACATTTCTTCAGTTAGCCAGTTGTGACGAAAAACAACTTCTTCTTCAATTAACGGAACACTAGCTTGTCCTCCACCAAAACCAAATGTTCCAACTTTCAAGAAAGCAAAAAACAATTCCCAAATATGTTTCATTTTTACACCTTCTTAGCCTTTAGATTTCTTACTTTATTAAATAATTTCTCATATACAGTTTTCATTCTTTCTTCAGATACAACCTCTAATACTGAATCAATAGGAAACCACTTCACATCACTGTTTTCTCCTTCTCTTGGTTTAGGCACTTCATCTTCACTTGCGAGTAAACAATATGTCACATTTAAGTGAAGATGATCAGGGACATAAACACCATTTTTCTTGTGATTTGTTACATGGATGACATCAACACCTATAATATCGTTTGAAACAGGCCTAATATTTCTTATACCTGTTTCTTCAATCGCTTCTTTTATCGCAACTTTTAAACAATCAGTATCACCGTCATTATGCCCTCCTACCCAGCCATATGAACCATATATATTGTGGTGGGCAAAAAGCACCTTGTCCATGTATTCATTCACAACAATTGCGCTTGATGTCACATGCGCGGCAAGATTAAAACGTTCGTAGGCATCATCGTTTCTTTTAACAAACTCTTTGATGAGCGCAATATCCTTTTCTTCTTGTTCATTAACTGGATTGTAGTTGTTAAGTTCTTTCATGTTACCACCTTTATATCGCATTATCTAGTAAAAAATCAATTATGTTAAAATGCAATATTCCTTCAAAATCTTTACTTAATAATCTATCTTGGGTAATTAATAATTTTGGATAACTATTTTTCAGTCTTCTCAGTGGATTCAATTCTCTTACTAAAATGTCTTGGTCTTTAACAGTAAACGCAACTTGAATACATAATTTTTGACTTTGGTTTGACGCAATAAAATCAATTTCTAATTCTCTCATCTTACCAATTGCGACATTATATCCTCTTTTTAAAAGTTCGAGAAAAACAATATTTTCAAAGATATGTCCTTGACCGATATTGCTAAACCTAAAACGATATTTTTTAACCCAATATCTGCGATAGAATACTTTTCTTGTGTTTTGAAGTATTCTTTTCCTTTGATATCATATCTCTTTACTTTTTACACAACAAATGCATCAAGTAAAAATTTTATATAATTGTCAACAGTTACAGCGGTTGTCTTCTTACTTGAAGAACTAAGTGTATAGGAAATCTTATTTGCTGAAGTTGTATTGCCAATATTATAAAAAAGAAAATTTATTATAGAATATAAGGTTTGAATATCATTAATATTATTTTTCATAGCTACATCTTTGACTATAACTATATCAAAAGTGTTTTTTAAATACCCGTAGATGTTTTTTTGGGTAAAAGTCTAATTCAGTTGTTTATGGCATTCCACCATATTTTAAGTAGTTTTCAAAGTTACTTTGAACGTCTTTTTCACCAACAGAACGCAAATACACAGAAAACAATAAAGGATACCTTTTTATCTCAATATATCTCCCACTTAACAATGTTGAAATTTCACCTGAAAGATGTTTAAGCGTTAGATCCGGTCAAATATATATCCACATCTTATCGCCAAGTTTAATCACATCTAAAAAGACATAATACATGTTGTCAGTTTTAATATAAGAATTTAGATATTTATATATTACTTTGTAATCTTGGTATTGTTCAAAAGCTAAGTCTTCAAAATTTAAGTATACAATATTATTACTTACACCAATCATTTTAAAATGGTCTATATAAATCTTTAAAATTGTTAATTTCCCGCTTCTTCTCATCCCTGTAATAACTTTTATTTTATTATCTTTCCACGCGCTTATCTTTTCTATATAATCATCCCTAGGTATCATTTAACCACCTAAATTACATTTTATAATAAAATTATCACTTACACAAATTTTTAAAGTAGACTTTAATTAATTCGTATTATTTTCGTTTTTTTAAGGTAAAGATTAAACATATTACATTATTAGCTAAAAAAATAAAAAAATGGATTTCATAGAAACCCAATTTACCAATTTGGTGCGGTCGGTGGGATTTGAACCCACACGTCGTTAGACACTGCCGCCTGAAGACAGCGCGTCTGCCATTCCGCCACGACCGCTCAAAAGTCCGAAGACTAATCTATATAAAATAATAGGCACTACTTGCGCAGTACCTCTTATCTACAGCTGGAGCAAGCGAGGGGAATCGAACCCCCAACCTGTGCATGGCAAGCACATGTTTTACCATTAAACTACGCCTGCTTCTATGACCTAGCAATACATATTTTACATAAAAGGGTATCTTTTTGCAAGGACTTTTTTGGGATTTTTTGGGATTAATTCTTTCCTATTTATATATTTACCACTATTGCAATACTGCTCATGAAGAACTAAAGCCCTCCATCAAGCTTTAGTCAATTTATTTAGCAGACAAGGTATTTATTCATCTGATTTTCTCACCTTACAATTGGCAATTTCACGAACTTTATTTTTGATTGTCATAAACAAAAAAACTTTGAATTCATCAGCTTTACCATCGTGTATGTTTTCTTCCTCAAGTTTAATTCCAAGTAATCGATCAATAATTAAGTCTATTGTCTATTCACTAGTTTTTCTTGTTCCTTGTCCTAAGTTGCGTATAGTTTTTATATAAGCGCCAGTAAGTAAAGATACTTGTTATTACGAAAATTTAAGTTCTCACGCACTTTTTATTGAAGCGTTCATATTCCTGCCCCTGCCTAATTGCATACCTCAACTAAAGTACTTGTCAACGACACTTAAATATCAAAATATGTCAAAATCGATATAAAAAAAATAAAAAGCCGCGGTGTAATAACGCTTTTAATGTCTACTAAAAGTCATAAAAAGCAATTACTTGCGACCTTGATAACAAAAATGGTGGAGACAAGGAGACTCGAACTCCCGACCTCTTGACTGCCAGTCAAGCGCTCTCCCGGCTGAGCTATGCCCCCATGACTTTTTAGTTATTATATAATAAAGAGCTATGCTAGGCAAGGAGTTGTTTTAAAAAAGAGCTTGCTAGGCAAGCTCATATTTTTTATGGCAGGGCTAGAGAGATTCGAACTCTCGGTGTCGGAGTCAGAGTCCGATGCCTTAACCACTTGGCTATAGCCCAGTCAATAATCCGATAGTATTGTATCGGAATTATTATTGATTTGCAACTATAGAGGCACTTTTTTTGATGTTTTCGTTTTCTGCTAAGAAATCAAGTGCGTGTGATTTTAAATATTCCATAGTATCTTCGTATCCATATTGTATTAGCTGCAAGGCATGTTCTTTGGAAAAATCAAGAATGCTTCCAAGGCGGTGTTTACTTTTGATTTCGTGGATGGTTACGCCAGGAAAATTAAGTTTCCTTTTGCGAATTGATCCAAATGATCCAATATTTATAAGAATAATTTCTTCACACCCAGCATCTACTAAAGGCTGAACTGGGGTATTGTCAAAAACACCACCATCATAATATTTACGGTTTTCTAGAATGATTGGTGGGAATAGAATAGGGATGCTGCTTGAAGCTTTCACAACTTCTAAAGCGAGTTTGTTATCTAAATCATTGAGTTTAATGTAGTGCACTTTTGAGTCTTTTTTCATGAAGTGATAGATGGAAGACTTTATTAGTTCACTAATTCCTTTAGTGACCTTACCACTTTCAGATATAGCCACGTAAACCTCTTTATCATTTAAACTGGATATAGCTATATGTGATGATAATATCTTTTCATATAGCTGCATCGAATATAATCCTTCTTCAAATGTTCTTTGTTTTAGTGTATCTTTTAGATTTTGATTTTTAATCAAGGGATTATCTGGCATAGTAAGCCATATCTCTTTTGCTACTTCAATAGATGAAGTCGCAAGAATAGCTGCATTTGCCGCGCCAATAGATGCGCCAGAAAAATGTTTTATATTTTGGTAAATCCCCGCATCTTTCAAAGCCATAACTGCGCCAATTTCGTATGATCCACGCGCACCTCCGCCAGATAAACATAGACCGGTTTTTTTCTGTTTAATGCGGCTTGGTTTAACCAATATGTCCCCGTTAGGATGTAGTTTGTTTAGTAAAGACGTTAATTCTTCTTTCGATGGAGAAGTTTCGTTTTGAATATATAATAAAGCTGTTGCACTGATACTAGCTGCTAGTGCACTACTTTCATATTTATCTTGAAATAGATTGGGATTAACTTTAAACATTAGACTTGCTAGTTCTTGCTCAAAGATTGAACGAAAGAGATAGTCAAGTTTATGTCTAGAAAGAACGATAAGAAAGTCGCGGTGCTCAATAATATGAAGCGAAGTAGCGTCAAAAAGCGACCCTCCAAGGAGAGATAACTGCGCGAAAAGACCTTGCCAAATATCATAACTTTTTTGCATTAAGACATCTTCTTTACTTTTGTAATTGCGATAAAATGTAAGTCTGGCAATTTTTGCTTCTTCGGCTATGTCCTTGATGGAGATTTTATGAAAGTCCATCTGTTTCATTAGTTTTAATACTGATTCATGAATTCCTTTTTTGCTTCTTGTATCATACATTTTCATCACCTTAATTCATTTTACTCCTATTATGTAACATGTGCAACATTTTAACATTTTTGATTGTAAAAGATGTTTTCAAAAAGAAAAGATATATAATAGAGTTAAAGAAAAACGTTTTATTAAGAATATTGCTTACTTTAACATGGGGGTTTTATGTATGGAGCACGTCATTGAAGTTAATAACTTAGTTAAAAGGTATGATAATGTTTTAGCGGTAAATAATATTAGTTTTACCGTTGAAGAAAATAGTTTTTTTGCGTTTTTAGGGCCAAATGGCGCAGGAAAAAGCACGACGATTAACATTATTGCGACGCTCCTAAGTTATGATAAAGGTGAAGTTAAAATATTGGGGATGACGCTAGGAAAAGATGATGAAAAGATTAGAGAAAATGTAGGGGTTGTTTTCCAACAAAATATGCTTGATAATTTACTGACGGTATATGAGAATTTGCGGGTGAGAGCTTCCTTTTATGGTTTAGATAAAGTGATGCTTGACAAACGGTTAGAAGAAATTGGAGCGTATTTAGATTTAAAGGATTTTTTATATCGTCGTTATGGCCAATTATCAGGTGGGCAAAGACGTAAAGCTGATATCGCAAGGGCGTTATTACACTGGCCAAAGTTATTAATGTTAGATGAACCTACAACCGGGCTTGACCCTAAAAGTAGAAAAGACATCTGGGCTTTAATTAATCGTTTGCGACAAGAAAAAAATATCACTATTTTCTTAACTACACACTACATGGAAGAAGTAAAAGATGCGAATAAAATAGTTGTTATTGATCATGGTAAAATCAAAGCTATTGGTAGTAGTGAACAGTTACGTAGTAAGTATTCATATGATAGGGTAAAAATATTACCTAAAAATGGATTAAAAGAAGCTTTAAAAAAAGCAAAAGTTGATTACTATGAATTAAATAATAGTGTTAATGTAAAAGTAGAATCATGTTTTGACGGTATTTTTATAGTGGAACAATTTAAAGACTTTATTGCAGAGTTTGAGATTATCAGAGGCGATATGGATGATGTCTTTTTGAATATTACTGGGCACCATTTGGAGGGTAATGGATAATGATTTTGTGGCAATTAGTATCACGTAATTTAAAACGTTACCTGCGTGATAAAGCAGCTGTTTTTTTTAGTTTTTTAAGTGTTATCATTATTTTAGCTTTATATATTTTATTTTTAGGAAAAATGCAAAGTGATAGTTTAGCTTCACATTTTGGTAGCATAGATGGAATTGACTGGCTTGTAGCTTCTTGGATTATGTCAGGGATTATTGTTGTGAGCACTGTACCTGTGCCTCTTGGAGCAATTGGTAATTTGATTGATGATCGGGTTAATTTAACACTTAATGATTTTTATGCATCACCGATTAGTCGAAATACGTTAGCTCTATCCTATTTAATCAGTGCTTGGGTAATTGGCTTTATTATGGTTTTAACTAATTTTATCGTTGCCAATATATATGTGTTAATGCAAGGTGGCGAATTATTATCTTTTATTGATACTTTAAAAGTTCT
>CAZZJG010000019.1:0-9524 GCA_964654395.1 uncultured Candidatus Izemoplasmatales bacterium | reverse complement strand
CGATGTCAATGTGTATTGATAGCGTTGAGAAAATTTTGAGTTTACGTGATGTCTTTCATTTGTTACAATTAGGTGCAGAAATCGACCGTCTAACAGACGAAGGTGTATTTGAAGGACCAATCCAAGAAATTCTCAAAGTAGACCTTGGAATGTTTGGTATCGACGAACTTTTTGGTTTAGAACTTGCTGGTTTGTATGGCACAATTGGTAAAACTAATTTCGGTGATATCGATGTTAACAAACCACTTGTAATCAACCGTTTAAATTCTGAAGGTAAAGAGGGTGGTATGTGTCATACTTTCCTCGATGATATTGTTGGTGCTATTGCTGCTGCCGCATCTACGAGAGTAGCCCAAATTATCAATGAAAACATCGCTCATAAAGATCCGGGTGTAGAAGAAATTAAACTCGATTTGGATCTATAAAGGAGGGGAGATTTTGTCGAAGCAACATAAACGCCTTGACGACTTCTTTCAAAAACCCACCTTAGAACCAGAGAAACTAGAACGATATTACCAAGACTTAAAAAAAGGTGTTGATCCAAGTAAAGAGACATTGGCAGACAAGGTCGCTATCTTCTTTAAAAGCTTAATTGACCGAACGAAGGTTCCTTACCAAAAACAAAAACATGAAGAAGCCGTTAGAAACAAGTCAAGTTTTCGTCATAAAATAGTGGTTTATTATCGCTATTTAGTTCAAAAATTTATTGAACTTTTTAATTTCGAGGCCGAAGTGGATATACTCGATAACATTTCGGTCCTTTATCAGCGGAACAAGGTCAATCGGCGTATCTTGTTTGTTATTAACACCATCTTCATCTTGTTTTCTATGATTGGTAATCAACGCCCTAACTATATAATTATTGCGAGTTTTGGATTAATAATGTTTCTGATTTCCAGAACCCTGAAAAAGATAATCAATGAAGAGCCTAGAACGCTCCTAAAACAACAGATGGCGATGTACATTGGGTCAGTATACATTCTCATGGCATCAATTGCTGTCTATATAAAACTACGGTGGTCTGCTGGAAGTGTGTCTATAGGTGATCTTGTACAAGCTGGTGATAACACAGGTATTATCACATATATGACTGACATATCGATTTCTCAAGCTGGCTACTTACTAATATATTTTGCTCTTATCGTTATTTCCCTATATCAAGACGCTACGTTGCTTCGAATTCTCTTTCGCTGGGTATTTGGTTTTATGTTCATTGTCCATGTTCTAATTATGTATCCTCTTTATGAACATGCCAGCACATTTGAAGAGTTATATCAATATCTTGCCGTAACGAACGTAAACGTTACAATCGATATCATCCTTCGTACCATTGTCCTAGTTGTATTCTATATAGCGCTTTATTCGAGCGTATCCATTGGACAAATGATGAATAATAAGCGAAAAGAAGAAATGATTAAACGCCGTGAAATGGAACGTGATTTCACAGCGGTTGTGGCCGACGTCTTTGATGTTATTAGCGTATTTAATTCGCGTACTATTAATAGGGAAAAGAAGGATATTCATAGAGTTGCGGAATTTGCTTCGCGCCTTGCAAATATCTTAGGACTTTCCAATCGCGTTTGTACTGAAATATATAACTATTGCGTTATTCATGTAGACCACGTTCAAGAATTATCCATCATTCAATATGAAGGAAAAGAATCACTCACAGAAAAAGATTATGATAAAATCCATGAAAAAACTGTTCTTGGAAGTGTCGTTATCAAGCGCCTCCAACTTAATCAAAAATCAGAAGACATCGTTAGAATGCATTTTGAACAAACAATTGACCCGAATATCACCGAAAAATTAAAACGAATTCAACGCTCACAAGAAGGACAAATTATCCTTCTAGCTGAGATGTATGATATTTTACGACAAGAACGAAACTATAAATCAGCACTTAAACATAAACGAGCTGTTGATTTACTACAACTGGAATTCAAGGAATATTTCGAACCCTATATACTGGATCGTTTCTTAAAATACCAGATGGAGTTTGAAAAATTCTATGAAGAATATAAATTTGCCGAATAAGGAGGACAACCATGAAAAGATTATTCACGTCTGAAAGTGTCACAGAAGGGCATCCTGACAAGATTTGTGACCAGATTAGTGACGCTATCTTAGACGCCATACTCAAAGAAGACAAACAAGCCCGCGTCGCAGTAGAAACAAGCGTTACAACAGGACTCGTGCTAGTTAGTGGTGAAATAACTACTAACACTTATGTTAATATCCAAGAGATAGTACGAAAAACAGTAAAAGAAATTGGCTATGATCGTGGGAAATATGGTTTTGATGCCGATAATCTCGCAGTTTTAGTCGCAATCGACCCGCAATCACCTGATATTGCGATGGGGGTTGATGAAACTAAAGACCACGAACAAGGTGCAGGAGACCAAGGGATAATGTTTGGTTATGCGACTAACGAAACAGAAGAGTATATGCCTATTACGATTTCATTAGCGCATAAACTGGCTAGAAGATTGACAGAAGTTCGAAAAAAAGGCATTGTTAAGCACCTTCGTCCCGATGGTAAAACACAAGTTACAGTTGAATTTGATGAAAACAATCAACCAAGTCGAATTGATAGTATTGTTGTTTCGACGCAACATGCCCCAAACATTACACAAGAAGAGTTACGAGAACAAATCATTAAAAATGTTATTCAACCGATAATTCCGAAAAAGTTACTTGATGAAAACACTAAGTACTACATCAACCCAACAGGTAAATTCGTCATCGGTGGACCACAAGGAGACGCTGGCTTAACAGGACGTAAAATTATCGTTGATACATACGGTGGAGTTGGCCGTCACGGTGGCGGAGCTTTCTCTGGGAAAGATCCATCAAAAGTTGACCGCAGCGCGGCATACGCAGCTCGTTATGTAGCAAAAAACATAGTCGCTTCTGGGTTAGCTGACAAGTGTGAAGTACAACTTGCATACGCTATCGGTGTTGCGAAACCAATGAGTATTCACGTTGATACATTTGGCTCTAATCATGTCTCAGAAGATGTAATTCGTCAAGCCATTGTTGAACAATTTGATTTGCGACCAAAAGCTATTATTGAATCATTAAAACTTAAGGAAGTAACTTATCGCCCAGTGGCTGCATATGGTCACTTCGGCCGCGATGACCTAGACCTTCCATGGGAACGTTTAGATAAAGTAGACCAACTAAAACAATACTTATAAATGAGGTGATGCGCTGGAACCTTTTAGCACATTGATTGTGACCTTTAGTTTCATTATCCTTTTGTCTTGTGGGTTTATTTCATTAGGCGAAGACTTCTACATATGTGGAAATAAGTAACTCATTACGAAGTATTGTTTTACCGGCAAATGGATTAAATTATCAGTTTTTTCAATCAAAACATAGATCTGTTTATGCAAGAAGATAACAAAGAATGCATTCAATTGCTTCGCAGGTATAAAGAAAAAGGTAAGCATCTTACTGTTTGCGAAAAGACAAGAACTTTTTAACGTGCTTTCACCGCTTTATGAAGAACTTGACAAAATCAATGAAAAAATTGTAATTGACCTAAAAAAAGAATTTAAAATATTACAAAAAATCGCCGCAAATAAAACTCACTAACGCTCAATTACTACCAAACTATCATTGTGTTTCCAACCAGTCATATCGCATTAAAGATGAACCTTGAAATGAAGGAATATTTTGGATAGACACCTCTGTGTCTATCTTTTTTATAGATAGAAAAAAAGCGCTTACAAAAATACTTGATTTATAGATTTACTTGGTATATTATTGGTTATGTTAAAAACAATGATGAACTGAGGTAGTCATGATGGTATGGAAGTTAGCGAAGCAGACACAGTTCGTTCATCCCGCCGTTTTTCAAACGACCTTTGTTTGTCACAGTCCAAGCATCGAAGGATGTCATACTTTTGGCGTCCTTTTTCTCATATCAGGAGGGATTCAATGAGTACTGTTGTGATTGGTGTGATTGGAGCGGACGTTCACGCCGTAGGAAACAAAATTATTGAGTATGTTTTAAAAGAAAATGGATTTGACGTTGTCAACGTTGGTGTATTATCAACACAAGAAGATTTCATCAACGCTGCGATTGAAACCGACGCCAAAGCAATTTTAGTCTCAAGCCTTTATGGTCATGGAGAAATCGATTGTCGTTATTTTAAAGAAAAATGCGTGGAAGCAGGGCTCGAGCACGTAAAACTATATGTAGGTGGAAACATCGTAGTTGGGAAACAAGACTTCGAAGAAGTCAAAAAAAGATTCCATGAGATGGGATTTGATCGGGTGTACGCGCCTGGGCAAAAAATAGAAGACGCTATTAAAGATTTAAAAGAGGATTTCGAAAATTTGTGAAAGCATATTTATTAGTTGATTTTGGTTCCACCTACACCAAACTCACCTGCGTAGATCTTGATGATGAATACATTATCGGCACTGCGAAAGCCCCAACCACAGTCCTGACCAATGTTCTTGATGGATATGAAAAAGCATTGTCCTATCTTATTAGTGACCACCCTGAGATAACAGAAATAGAAGGAATATCAGCATGTAGTAGCGCAGCGGGCGGTTTAAAAATGGCGGCGATTGGCTTAATTGAAGAGCTGACAGTTGAAGCGGCTAAACGTGCTTGTCTGGGAGCGGGTGCTCTTGTTACTAAAGTGTATTCACACCATATGACTAACGATGAAGCAAAAGAATTAGTTGACTCCGACATCGATATTGTGTTACTTGCGGGGGGGACAGATGGTGGAAATAAAGAATGCATCATCCACAACGCTAAAAAAATAGCACAAGTTAAGCTAAAGGTCCCTATTATTGTTGCTGGCAACAAAGATGCGCGTGATGAAATTAAGTCCATATTCGATGAAGCTAATATTGAATATGTCATCGTTAAAAACGTGATGCCTAAATTAAAAAAACTCGATGTTGCAGAAGCAAAACATGCTATTCGTTCTATCTTCATAGATAAAATAATTGAAGCAAAAGGCATTAAAAAAGCACAAGAGCGAATTAAAGATATCATCATGCCAACTCCAGAGGCTGTTCTAAAAGCTGCAGAATTACTCTCTAACGGATATGAAGATGAAGAAGGATATGGAGAACTCATCGTTATCGATATTGGTGGCGCAACTACCGATGTTCACTCCGTTGGTAAAGGGAACCCTAAACGCACAGAAGTTATCATGAAAGGGTTAGAAGAACCATTTGCGAAACGCACAGTAGAAGGAGATCTTGGTATGAGATACAGTGCAAATGCGCTTCTTAGTCTTGTATCTGATTACGAATTTAAACACTATTTTGATGAAAATGATACATGTAATCACAATATCGAAACATCGCTTAAGCGTAGAACTAAAAAAGTAGAATTTATTCCGCGGACAAAAGATGAAGATGAGTTCGATAAGGCTATCGCTAAAATCTGTGCCGATGTCTCGATGAGCAGACACGTAGGACAAATTGAGGTTGTTCATACACCCCTTGGTGACATGTTTTATCAAACAGGGAAAGATTTATCCGGAGTGAAATATGTAATTGGTACTGGCGGTGTTCTAATTAATCATAAAGACGCTAAACAAATTTTAAAACACGTCACTAAAAAATCTGCCAGAACGCTTGAGTTGCGACCTGAGAATCCTTCCATTTTAATCGATCGCAGCTACATCATGGCAGCTATGGGACTATTAAGCCAATCATATCCTAAAACAGCATTAAAGCTACTTAAACAATATCTACTGTAAAGGAATGGAAACCATGATTCAAAACAAACGACTGACGGAAGAAGAATTTCTCACTATCCGCAAAGAAATCCTTCGTATGTGGCCAACAGGTCAAGACGTTGAACTCGATTTGGCGAGGGCAGTACAACGTTTAAAACAAATTCCACCCCACAAACAGATGGCACATGTATTAAAGCAAGCAAAAATGAATGGTATTACGCTCGTTCAACCACGTGCTGGAATGGCGCCACTAAAAAAACATATCGAGCTTCTTTTATACTTGCAAAATGAAGGGAAAGCGGATTTGCTTCCATCGACAATTGACTCTTATACCCGGCAAAACAGATATCAAAATGCTGAAGATGCAATCAAGGAATCAGAGCGACAAGGAAGAAGTATGTTAAATGGATTCCCTGCCGTTAATTACGGCGTAAAAGGTTGTAAACAAGTGGTAGATGCTGTGGACCGACCTGTCCAAGCTAGACATGGGACTCCCGATGCAAGGCTTTTAAGTGAAATAATACACGCAGCTGGTTGGACCTCAAATGAAGGTGGCGGTATTTCTTACAATATCCCTTATGCTAAAAATATTTTACTCGAAGATACTATTCGTTACTGGCAGTACTGTGATAGATTAGTAGGATATTATCAAGAACGTGGTATTGAACTTAATCGTGAACCGTACGGACCATTAACAGGAACCTTAGTACCACCATCAATCAGTAACACTGTTGCTATAATTGAAGCATTACTAGCTGCTGAACAAGGTGTTAAAAACATTACTGTTGGATATGGTCAAGGAGGGAATATGGTACAAGACATCGCAGCCCTTCAAGCATTAGAAGAACAGACAAACTGGTATTTGAAACAATTTGGCTATAAGGATGTATTTGTTACTACCGTTTTCCATCAATGGATGGGAGGATTCCCACAAGATGAAGCTGAAGCAATGGCCCTCATTGGTTATGCTAGCACCGTCGCTACGCTTGGTGGCGCAACAAAAATGATTACAAAAACAACACACGAATCTTTTGGCGTTCCAACCAAAGAAGCGAATGCACAAGCATTACGTACATCTCGTTACCTCACGCGCCTTCTTCAAGATCAAAAAGCACCAAATAGTGATGAGCTAAGAGAAGAAAAAGCGCAAATTAAAAAAGAAGTCGACCAGTTGATTCGTAAAATTGTCGAAGTAGGACGTGGCGATATAGCAGTAGGAATTATCAAAGCATTTGAAAATGGTTTGATTGATGTTCCGTTTGCCCCAAGTGAACAAAATGCTGGGTTAATCTTACCAGCACGCGATTTGGATGGAAAAATCCGGATTTTTGAATTTGGAAACTTAGCATTTGATGATGAAATAAAAACTTTCCATCGTGCTAAACTAATGCAGCGTGCCCAAAAGCAAAACCGTAAATTGCACATACAAATGACAATAGATGACATTTATGCTGTCAGCAATGGTCGTCTCGTAGGATTGGAGGATTTACATGAAAATTAAAAACGTCATCTGTAGCGAAGGGGTGACCGGATTTTATTTTGATGACCAAAAAGCAATTAAACAAGGAGCGAAACAAGAGGGCTTTGTATATGTAGGTAGCCCTAAAACAGATAAATTCACTCAAATTCGTCAAAAAGGTGAATCAGTCAGCATCATGCTTGTACTTGAAGATGGCCAAACAGCTGTAGGAGACGCAGCTGCGGTGCAGTATAGCGGCGCAGGCGGTCGAGATCCATTATTCCTTGCGCATGAAGCAATTGAGTTGATAGAGAAAGAATTAAAACCGCTTTTAATTGGTTTAGATGTGTCGTATTTTAAAGCAAATGCTAAACGTTTTGATACATTGACCATTAATGGTCAAAGACTCCACTCCGCGCTTCGCTATGGCATAACGCAAGCATTATTAGACGCGACTGCAAAAGCAAATCGTGAAACTATTAGTGAAGTAGTACGTAGAGAATACAATATAACAAAAAATGAATATCACCGCATACCTGTTTTTGCCCAAAGTGGGGATGATCGTCTCAGTAACGTGGACAAGATGATACTCAAAGAAGTAGAGGTTATGCCACATGCACTTATTAATAATATCGATACTAAATTAGGTCACAAAGGAGAAATTTTATTACAATATATCGCATGGCTTAGAGACCGCGTTCTCAAACTAAGGGAAAAAGAAACATATAACCCTATATTTCACATCGACGTTTATGGTACAATCGGCATTATTTTTAACAATGATCTTAATAAAATGGTCGATTATCTAATTACTTTAGAAGAAACAGCTAAACCATTTTACTTGCGAATAGAAGGTCCTGTTGATGGGGGCAATCGTGAAGCGACTATGGAGTATTTAAAACAACTTCGAAAACAATTAGAAGAAAAAGGAAGCAATCTAGAAATTGTTGCGGATGAATGGTGTAACACCCTAGAAGATGTGAAATATTTCGCAGATCACAAAGCTGGTCATATGTTACAGGTAAAAACACCTGATTTAGGTGGCGTAAACAATATTATTGAAGCGCTCCTTTATTGTAAGGAAAAAGGAATTGGGGCATATAGTGGTGGCACTTGTAATGAAACTAATATTTCTGCACAAATCACAACAGCAATCGCGATTGCATGTGAAGCAACCCAGTGTCTTGCAAAACCAGGAATGGGTACTGACGAAGGAATCATGATTGTAAATAATGAGATGAACAGGATATTAGCACTTATAAAAGCAAGGAGCTTATCATGAAATCATTTGCTGGCACATATGAATCTAGTGATTGTTTCATTCGGGTTAGCCCCTTTGATGAAACAAAAATACAAATTGAAAGCAGTGTGATGGAACAATTTGGTGATGCTATCTTAAAAGTTATATCTAATACACTTAAACAATATAACGTGCAAAATGTTTTCATTGAATGTTTTGATAAGGGCGCATTAGATTACACTATTAAGAGCCGTTTGACAACCGCCCTAAGAAGAGGTGGCTATATTGAGTAGAAGTTATCTATTTGTACCCGGTAACAATCCAGCTATGCTCCAACAGATGGATGTCTTTGAAGCAGATGCGATTATCATTGATTTAGAAGACAGCGTATTAGATTACGATAAAGACGCTGCTTTGGATTTAGTACACAATTTTCTTGCGCAATTAAGACCACAACACTTAGAAGTGTTTATTCGCATTAACGCTGTTGATCATCCACAGTTTACGCAAGATATAAAGCGAGTTAATGAGTGGAAAATAGATGGAATTGTTTTACCTAAAGCTACGCTTTATTCATTACAGCTTGCGGCCTCTAAAACAACAAAACCAATTATTCCGATTCTTGAAACGCCTATGGGCATACTTGATGCGAGAGAAATGGCAACTTTACCTAGAGTATTAGGTTTTTTGCTCGGTGGTGAAGATTTGACAAAAGAACTTCACATCGCTCGCAGTAAAGAAGGAAAAGAAATACTATATGCTAGACAACACATTATTATGGTAGCATCTGCCTATCAAAAACGTTCTATTGATACGCCATTCGTTTCTACTAAAGACTTTGAGGGCTTGCAAGAAGAAGCTAGCTTTGCGAAAGCGATTGGGTTTTCTGGAAAAGCAGTAATTCATCCGAATCATGTTCCGATAATTAATCGTATCTTTTTACCAAGTGAAGAAGAGCTACAAGAAGCTAGAAGGATATTAAAAAAAGCAAAAGAAGTGGGTTCTGGTGCGTTTTCACTTGATGGAAAAATGGTTGATAAACCGATAATTGAAAAAGCACGTTCGATGATAAAACAATATGAAATTTACACTAGAAAATAGGTGATAT
>CAZZJG010000018.1:0-9685 GCA_964654395.1 uncultured Candidatus Izemoplasmatales bacterium | reverse complement strand
ATATCGATAGGTTTAATGTTAGCTAAGCGATTTACATTATGACGCGAGAAGAAAATTAACAATCCCGAGACGACAGCAATGTATACCGCAAGATTGAGAAAGCTTATATTAGTAATCTTTCCATCACTACCAAGGCTTAATTTCATTCCAGCAAAACTAATTACCCCACTTCCTTGGTTGATGGTGCTGAGGAAAAATTCATTTAACCATTCATTCACCTGATAAATTAACGCAATACTTATTAAAGCAGCTAGTGTTATTTCAAATATGATTTCAGCATAAAATAACCTGCGAACATCACTTGACGTTGAGCCAACACTGCGTAAAACACCTATTTCTGATATACGTTCTGACAAGATTACAGATAACAATAAACTGAAGAAAAGAACGCTTATAAACATTAACGTATTAAAGAACAGACCAAACAAGACACGTAGCGCTAAAAGGTAATGATAAGTATCGCTTTGTAATTTACACCCGGAATAATCTGTGACGTTGAACACGTCCCCAACAATCCTTAAGGGATCAAAATCAGTGTTTTCATTAAGATAGTTATCCACAGTGAACACAGCACACTCATCAATAGACTCAATTCTTTCATTTCTCTTGATGGTGAAATTCTCAGAATAGTTTCCTCTTCTATCAAATTCATCTAGTGGTAACGCAAACGACAATACCGCTACTGTATAAGGGTCGTTTTCCTGAGTGATACCACTTTCTAAGTTAACGGAATAATACCCTTCTACAGTTTGAACACCCGGTTCTGTTTGAAATAAATGATCATATGTCTGGTAATCCATATATAGAATGGATTCATTTTCATTTTCAATAATTGCCGTTACTGTCATCTCTTTCCATGTTAATTGTTCTTTAAAAACAGAATCTGCGAAATACACCAATTCATTGTTGGTGCTAGCGGCATCATAAACAGCCTGATAAACACGCTGTATATATCTTGGTTCACTAGGGTCTAAAAAGGCATCTTTTTCGTCAATCATGTAATAAATGGCATTGCTTCTAAATAACAAATCAAAGAAATCAGGATCAATTTGATTGACTTGTGATTTAAAATCATCAATGTAATTAATCAATTCTTCAACATTGTCAAAATAACGACTATATTTTGTATCTGTAATGATAGTTTGACATACGTTTCGGTAATATGGCGTTAAATCATCATAGTTATAACAATATAAAGGTAGAGTTAATTTTAGGTACCTTACGGGAACTCGCTCAATTGTAAAAAGGGGATTATCTTTTACAATCGAGCCGTCTTCCAGTTCAACTAAACTATCAAGGTATGGTTCTACTTGCAGAATACCTGGTTGGATAGAATATGTATATTCAGGTATCAAAATAGCGCTTCCCACTTCTGCAGCAAGACTAACAACATCATCGCTAATCATAGCATATTCTCGATAGAACCGCGATGTCACCATAACTTCATCAAAATCTATCGGATAATGGCTATCCCCGACAAATAAATCATTATAACTATACTTATCAATATTTGCGATGTCTATAAGTCGTAACTTAAACTCTGAAAGAGGGTCTGGTCTAGATGGTACATTAAATACTTTTTCAACTCCGCCAGAAGCCTGACTAAAAGCAACAACCGGATTGACGCCAGTAATAATTTCGGAATCTTGATTATCAAATTGCGATGTAAAAGACACAACTAAGTCCGAGGTTGCGCTCTGATAATCTTCCAAAGACACTACTTGATCAAAAGGTTGAAGTACGAAACCATACCCATTACTTTTGTTTAGCGCATCATAATAAGCATCGTAGCTTTCTGAAATACCGCGTTCAACACCACTAAACAATATTGTGAAAGCAAATGCCAACGCCAGTGATAGTGATGTGAAAAACGTCCTAATCCAGCGACTTCCGAGTTTTCGAAGTGTTAGTTCTAACCGATCTATAAATCCTAATTTTGTTGGTTTTGTTTTCTGATAAACATTTTGGTATGTTTGTGGGATATCTTCTTTTACAAGATCACTGATAAAAGCTCCCTCTGATAATTCGATAATACGTGTCGCATGTTCACTAGCTATGCCCCGATCATGTGTTACGACAACAACTAAACGATCTTTGGACAATCCTTTAATAAGATCAATGACAGTTTCACTTGTCTTGTGATCTAGTGCACCCGTTGGTTCATCCGCAAGTACAATAGCCGGGTCTTTCACGAGCGCTCTTGCGATTGCTACGCGTTGCCTTTGTCCCCCGGAAAGCTGACCAGGTAACTTATGCATGTGATCTAACAATCCAACACGTTCCAAAATATCCCGTATTTTTGCGTTTCTTGCTTTTCTTGATGTCGTCTTTTGAAACTTAAGGGCAATTTCAACATTTTTATATACACTTAAATACTCAATTAAGTGGTACTCCTGGAATACAAAGCCTATTTTTTCATTTCGAATCGCATCCCACTGCTCTTCATGGATATGAGAAATATTATTTCCCTCTAAGAAATAATCGCCAGATGTTGGCGTATCTAGCCCACCTAAGATATTAATTAGTGTAGATTTACCACTTCCGCTTTTCCCAACAACAGCGACAAATTCTCCACGTTTAAAAGAGGTCGTAACTTTGTTTAACGCAACAATCTTACGTCCTTCCTTTGTTTCGTACACTCTAGTAACATCCACCAGTCGTAAGATAATGTCTCCTCTACTCATGCAAATCACCCACTTCGAAGCGCATCTACAGCACGCATGTTCGCTGCTCTAAATGACGGAACCATTACACTAACAAACAAAAATACTGTAGCACCGAGGATTACTAGTATATCGAATCCTATTTGATAACTAAAAGATTCATTTACACCGAAAATTGGTTCTAAATCAGTTAAATCAACCACAAGGTAACGATATAGGTAATGGAACGCAAAAGAGATTAGAACAGCGAAAATACCCGTAAAAAGGATAATTCTAAGTGCGTTTTCTAACGTTTCAAATAAGAACATATTACGAATAGACTTTTTACTAACGCCAATACTAGAATATATACCAATTTCACGAATTCTACTATGCACACTACTTGAAACGATATTAATGTCTATCGTTCCGCTAATAATAATGAGTCCGACAAATATTGCCAAATACATATAATCTAAAATCGTTTCAAGCATTTTCGTTTGGTTATACTCTCTTAGAGCTGGATTAGTAATCGCAACTCCTAAATCATCACTCATTTGTTTAATATCAATTGTTTGATCTACATTTTTTGGATAAAAAGCTACAAAATGCTTGTAATATTCATCTACCCTCGTAAACCCTTTATCATTTCGAAGATGCTCAATGTACGATTGAAATCCAGTTACTGGAAGATAAATATTTCCAACATAATCAATACCTTTGTAGTAACTATTAAGCACTCCTGAAATAACATATTCAAAACAATTTGACTGGATTTGGCTTAAGGTAACAGTTGTTTCGCCATCAATCAACGTCTCACCACAAACATATAATTTTTTCCCAACTATGTCATTTAAGGATGAAGGCAGGTTACCCTCATAATCTTGATTATATGTTGTCTGCATAGAATAACCATAAAAACGGTTAAGAATAAATTCACTAGAAACTAAAATCTCATTGTCAGCTTCAGGGTAACTACCAACAAGTATTTCACTGTTTAGATAGTAATACTGTTCTTTCTCTGGTAAGGTTACTAGTTTTGGGCTAAACACACCTTTATTGTAAGTTGTCTTTGATGAAACAATTGGTAGAAAACTATTGCCGTCTGTCAAATACATTTCCTGCACGTAATGTTCATAATAGTTAGATGATTCGCCGATTTCATCTCTTGCTTGCAAGTTTGCAATAAGACTATCAGCGTCAACTGGGTCTTCAACACGGTATTGTAAATAATTATTATTAATCTCAAAAAGTCGAAAATTATACTCCGTGATGTTTTTCATTACTAAATTAACGAGCAATAGCAAACTGATTGAAACGACAAAACTCCACAGGATGCGCCGATTAATGCGTATTTTTTGCTTGTAATTTTCACGCGCTATCTTTCGTGTAAAAACTGGATTATTTGCAATATATTTTCGTTCCATCGGCACGTAATAACGTTTCCCAACTTCAAGTTTTCCTTTTAACTGAGGATATTGCTTTTCTAAACGTTTTTTCAATCTTCTTGTTGCTTTAGTCTCATAGGATAGCAAACGATTAGTAAGATCTCTAGTTTTTGCGTTTTTTTCCTTTATGATTTCTTCATCAATCACTTTACCATCATGTAGCCGAATAACTCTTGTCGCATTTTCGTAAGCTAAATCTTCATCATGTGTTACGAGAATAATAATTCGTCCTGGCGCAAAACGTTGTAATAATTTCATTATTTCTTTCGCAGTCGTGCTGTCAAGTGCACCAGTAGGCTCATCAGCAAGTATGATTGTTGGGTTAATCATAATAGTTCTCGCAATTGCGACTCGTTGTTTTTGCCCCCCAGAAAGCTCACTAGCTAACTTGTCTTCGATCCCTTCTAAATCAACTTCTTTCAAAACACGTCTCGCAATGTCTCTAGCAACACGGTTATCAGAACCTGTTAAAATCATAGGAAGAATCACATTTTCCATAACCGTGAGATGATCAATTAGATTAAATCTTTGAAAGATAAATCCAATATCTTGGTTACGAACTTTCCGCCACTTCGCATCATCAAACTTATCTACGTCTTCACCGTTAAAGAAAATCTTCCCATCTGTCTTTTCATCCACTCCACTAAGCATGTTCAAAAATGTGGTTTTTCCACTACCACTTTCACCTAAAATAGCAACAAACTCACCAGCTTCGATATCCAAATTAACGTTATCAAGAGCCACAAAATCCTTTTCTTTTGTGTGATACACTTTTTTCAAATTTCGAATCTCGATCATAAGTTGTCACCATCCCGTATCGCTCGTATCGTATCAATGTTTTGAATGTGTTTTGTCGAAACTCGGTTAATCACGAATCGATAGATAAAGAAATAAAACACAACGGTCACAATCAATAACACAGTTTTATTGAACGTTAAAATTTCTAACACATCAAAATCAAAGAAAAGTCCAAGCATCGGCATAAAGAAATGCTTACTTGATGAAACAAACGATACATCAAGCCGACTAAGTAGGAATAAAATAATTACAAACATACCATAACTAAACAAAGCCACTCTCCGATTTTCCAGCCGAACCATATCTTGGATATCCTTACTAGAAGATCCAAGAATACGCAGACTCGCCAGTTCACGAATCCTTCTCCTTGTAGCAGTCTCATAAACATTACCATAGAGATTGATGAGGACAACGCTTAATAATATAATGCTAATAAATAGAATTAAGTATACAATCAAAAACAGTGTCATAAGCACGACAGAACGAATTGTATTTGTGCTAAAAGAAGAGATTAATAAATCTAAGTTTGTGCTTTGCATAAAGTGTGCAAAAGACTCGTTAGTTTCAAGCCTTGTCAAAACACGTACGAACGAATCCATAAACGGAAGTGTCTCAACAAAAATTCTTGGCACTACAACATAAACTAGCGATAAGATACTTCCGCTTTCTTTTTCTAATGGACTAGGAATAACCAATTTATAGACGTCACTGTTATAGCTTTTTTTCAATTCATGATTAAAGCGATTACCATATTCTTGATAAATGATGGTATTAGTTGCTTCTTGGTAAGTAAGGCGTGAAAATTCGCCAAAATGCTCCAACACATCTTTATACTCACTAGATACTTTAAGTCTCACATAGGCACTTGGTGCCTTAGTTAAAAGATATTCAATCGTTCTATTTTCCAAATCACATCCTGGACATAAATAATTGAACTCCGTCTCATCATTAATTACAAGCATATGCCTTGCGACATAATAATTCAAAATATCGCCCTTTGTCAGTCCCGGAAACAGCTCTGAATCAACTAACTCAAATAATACAGATGAATCCGGGCTCAATCCATTCAAGTCATCTTGCACATAAGAAACAACATCTTCTGCTGCGTCCCTAAGAACATTAATCCATGTAGAAAACTTCGCTACAATCTCATCGCGAGCTTGTCCGATATACTCAGTCTCAAACTGTTTTTCAATATCCTCTACGTTATAAAGTGTATAGTCTTCTTTACTAATTGATGCAAGCTCAATATGTTTTGTGAAATCAGCATACTCAGCTTGGTCGATAATATCAAAAGTCAAATACTCACTAGCTTTTTGACTAAATACAAAACTAAACCTTTCATCAGAACTATTCAACACAAACACATCATCTCGCCAATCAAGAAACGGTTGAATATCTCCCTCAAAGTTAAGCAACCCTACAACTTTAAATTCATTTGTTTCTTCTTGGACATCCATTGTGTAAGAACTACCAAAATCAGAAAAAGTGAGAATATCTTTCGAAATACGGACCGTTTTTTGCGAATTAGGTAATTGATCAAATGCCTCTTGAATCATTTCTGACGGAATTACTTCCATAATATTACCATATTCGTCTTTAAAATCGCTGGTATGTAAGATTTCGTATTGGAAAAGGGTCGAAACCGGTATTGCAACCTCATCCTTTTCTGTAGGTAATTTACCACCTTCTATTAAATGCTTTGCGAGAAGGTCTTTATTACTCTCAACAAAGAGTAAATCAAACGGATATACACTTCCATCTTCTAAATCTGCGTCTAGGAAACTAGTCACCTTCACAAACGGTTGTGGAAATTCCAATATACTTTGATATACATCTTGTAATGGCGCAAGCACAATGTCATCATCTAATTTTCGCATAACTACAACGCTGTTGTTATAGTAAATATCAAACGCATCATCATGTCCACTAGATGATAAACTTTGAGCTATGAATTGTATTCTTTCTTGTTCTACCTTGTATTGGAAATACGGGTCTTCCATTAATATATCAATGAATCTATTACGGTCAATCTCATTTTGTGAAAAATCATTAATAAAGCGATTTCCCAGCACATCATAGAGATCTTTATCTTGTAGATCCATCGCTAAAGAAGACGATGTATAGTACAAGGTATTAGCATTATTCATCTCTCTTGTATATAACGCTTTTTCATTAAATCCACCAAATGTCTCTGTCACAAACTGGAACCCAAATGTTAGCGTCAATAAAAATACAACGAAAATGAATGCGCTAAATAAATGAAAGCCAATGTTGCGGAAGAATGATTTATTAGCGTACTCTCGTTTACCATAAAAATCGTCGCTAGTTTGTAGAAAACGGTAAATTCTCGTTTGAAGTCTTGATGATTTCATACGTTCCTTAATCATGCGTTTTTTCAATTCTTCATCGATTGAGAATTGGTTCCCACGATTTAGACGGAACTCTTCTAAATTAATTCCCAAATCTTTTAAAACTGATTCTTTAAGTTCAATAGATGTAGAAGTTTCAGCTTCAATTAGCTGATTGATGACTGTCTCTTCCTCTTTAAGTTCTTGATCAATAATCAAATCAAGTTCATCTACGTGTACTTTAGAACGATCAGTAATCAACTCATCTCTAACAGTATATCCACTTCTCAGTTCGATGACTCTGCTTGCATAATCTCGCACAATCGATTTATTGTGGGTCGCAATAATAAGCAGTTTTGTACGGCAAAGATCTTTAAGCAAATCCAAAATTTCCTTAGAAGTTCTACTGTCAAGGGCTGCGGTAGGCTCATCCGCAATTATTACATCAGGATTTTTAACAAACGCCCGCGCTATTGCAACTCTTTGTTTTTGCCCGCCAGATAGCTCATAAGGATATTTATTAGCATGATCGCGTAAACCAACTAATTTTAAAGCATGAAGCGCAGCACGCTTTCTTGAACGGTCATGAACAACACCGATTGATTTAAGCGATAATTCGACATTTTCCAATACTGTAAGGTTGTTTAAAAGAACGTAATGTTGGAACACAAAGCCAATTTTACGCTTACGAATAACATCGATTTCTCGTTCACTTTTGCTTTTCATGTCTTCGCCATCAAGAATATAGTGACCAGCATACTCCTTATCAAAACCACCTAAAATATTTAACAAAGTAGATTTCCCGCTACCACTTTTACCAAGTAAAACTACAACTTCCCCTTTATCAAGTTTATAATTGATGTCTTGTAATGCAATGATATTGTAGTTAACAGTCTCGTATACTTTAGTTAGATGCTCAATGATAATCATTCTGTCGCTAACATCCTTATGGTATCACTGCGGGAAATGCGATACGCTGGTATAAGACTGCCTATCATGAATAATACAAGAACTGCAAAAAATAGGGGAATGATATGAACATAATGCAAATGGAAGTCCACTAACGGACTTTGGATATCAAGCAACAAGGAAATTAATTGTCCATATGTTGTTTCAATGATTTGTTTGATAAATGTTACATAATCTGCCAAGATCAAACTTCGAAAATCAAATATGCCATTAAGCAATAAAAGAAGCAAGAAAGAGTAAACAAGTGCATCTTTGAAAATGGATATCGTAAACTTAATGGGTCGTAACATAAACAGAATTCCAATAGTTTTCTGCGAAGCTCCAAAGGCCTTCAAAACAGCAATTTCCCGCTTTTTCTGTAAAATGTTTATAGTAAAAACAAACAGATACGATAATATGCAAAAAGCTAATAAAATATACAAAATCACTGTTACTAATTGCGTTATATTATGTTCGATAAATTGGTATACAAAATCTAGTATGATATTTCTATCAGCAACTTCAACATCAACTAGAAAGTCCATGTATTTTTTTGTAAATACGTCTAAATTTTGATTAATTACGTTAAAAACGATAAATAAAGCTAAAGAAATGGAAAAGGTTCGGAATGTATTTCCGAACTTTTTCTTATCAACATCCATACTTAGAAACGAATACATTAAGTGATTCCAAAGTCCCATCTGATTTCCTTTAAGAATTTTGCCTTTACAAACTCTTTCTGACTTCTTTTCTCGCAGCATTTCATCACGAATAACTTGCCCATCAACTAGCATGATAATACGATCTGAATATTTTTTGGCAAACTCCTCATCATGCGTTACCATGATAATCGTGCGGGTTTTTGATAATTCTTTTAACAAGTCCAATATTTCTACTGCAGTGTAATCGTCTAAAGCACCAGTTGGTTCATCGCATAAAATAATTCGCTGGTCATTTACAATCGCACGTGCAATTGCGACGCGTTGTTGCTGACCACCAGATAATTCAACTGGACGAACTTTCGCATACTGGGAAAGCCCCACTAACTCAAGAGCTTCCATAGCTTTCATTCTCGCCATTTTAAAGGATTCCCCGTTTAAAATAAGAGGCGTTGCGACATTGTCTATTACCGACATATCCTTCACCAAATTGAACTCCTGAAACACAAAACCGATATAATTGTTGCGTATATCATTCAGTTTTGACTCGCTAGCTTTTGAAACATCAATGCCATCGATAAGGATTTTTCCTTTATCATATGGCAATAACGTGCTAGCCACATTTAAAAGGGTGGTTTTGCCGGATCCACTTCTTCCTAGGACTGAAACAAAACTACCTTCTTTAATGTCTAGACTAATACCTTTAAGTACAGGAGTAACATTGGTGCCGTTGCGAAAACTTTTATAGAGGTTTTTGATAGTAAGGATACCCACGACGTCACCACCTCGGTTTGTAATACAAATAGAATACTAAAGAATTATGGATATACTATGAATTC
>CAZZJG010000017.1:0-10092 GCA_964654395.1 uncultured Candidatus Izemoplasmatales bacterium | reverse complement strand
TGCCTAATATGGAGACACCTTACATTACTATGTCGGTTGAAACTATAGGTTTGTCTGTTGATCAAATTGATACGTTCATTGTTCGTGATGTAGATCAATATATTATGTCGCAACAACAAGTTGAATCTGTGTATACGTCAATTGTGTATGATAAGGCAATGTTTTCTGTTATATTTTCTTATGACGCTAGTGATTTGGATAAAGTTGCATCACAAATTGTTTCAGAGGTAGAAAATATCTTACAGGATAAACCAGTAACCAATATTAATTACGAATTCGCAAAAGATGATCCGGAAGTAATGTATGCAGTTTATGGTAATGAAACATCCCTCGCTGAGCTTGGTGATTTTGCTGATAAATTCAAACAAAATTTATTACGGCGTGAAGAGGTCAAATCGGTAATTATACATAGCCCAACAAATACAGATTTAGTTATTCAATTTGATATGAATAAACTTATAGAAAATAATTTGTATTTAAGTGAAGTATACGATGTAGTCCAAACAAATCTAACGCAATTAAGTGGTTCTTTACAGCTAGAAGATGGCAGCATTTTGATTACTGGTATACCACCTTATAACGACATCCAAACAATCAAAGAAATGCCTGTGCAGATAAGCCCTGTAATTTTACTTGATGATGTAGCTGATGTTTTTTATGACTCAACAAATGTCATTTATCGCTTTGATGGAGAATTGTCATTATTTGTATCTGTTACTCTCACAAAAGGAATAGACCAAACTAAGATGAAAAGTGTTCTTGAACAATTGGAAAAGGAAACGCTTGAAGAATCTGATGGTACAATTTCGATTTATGCTTTATTCGATCGCACTGAAGTTGTGCGACAAGAAATGATGACAGTCCTTTATAGTTTGCTCGCGGCTATAGGGATTGTGTTGTTAGTTGTTTTATTAGGCACAGGACTTAAAAACAGTTTAATTGTTGTTTCCACTGTTCCTTTGATTTTATTTGGTAGTGTCGCCGTATTAGATTGGCTTGGTTTTACAATGAACAAACTTACAATTGTTGGTTTAATTGTATCTATTGGTATTATCGTAGACAATTCAATTGTCATATCAGAACGAACAAAACATTATATTGAAAGTGGATTTTCGCCACAAATATCAGCGATGCAATCAATTCGTGACAATATCGGACCAATTCTTTCTTCTACTCTAACAACAATGGCTGCATTTTTCGTTGTTCTGTTGTTGCCAGGATTTTTAGGCACTGTTGTAAGGGGAATGCCTGTGGCTGTGTTAATTGCATTAACAATTAGTTTTCTATCAAGTATTTTTGTCACTCCTTTGCTTTCATCAATCTTTTATAAACGCAATGTTCATACAACAAGAAAAATCCATCATAACTGGATTAAGGGCTTTGTGAGAAACGCTTTAAAACATCCATGGCTTTGGCCAACGCTTGCGCTTATTTTATCCTTATCAGCGACTGTATATGCGCTTTGGACACAACCTATTGATTTGTATCCGACTGATTCTCAATCAGTTGTTTATATTGACATACAATCAGAAAACATATCTGATACAATCGTTGATGTAAATGATGTGTTAAACAATGTTGCGAGTTTTGAACATTATGCATCTGCGATTGGTGGCAGATTCCCGCATTTTCATTTCAGCGAAGTGCCAATGGAAATTTCTGACAACTCCGCGCGATTGTTTGCGAGTTTTGATGAGACAGAAAAGACATTTGACATGACTGTCCAAACTTTGACAAAGTCACTTGCAACAATTGATAATGCTGATATCACAGTTCATAGACTGGAGTGGAGTCCACCTAGTGCGCCACTAGCAGTATCTTTGCAAGCAAGCCAGATAAATGATTTATCAACTGACCAAACAAAAATAGAATCATACCTTGATAGTCAATCTTCTCTCTCTTATCAAAAAACATCAGAAATTGAAGCCCCTCAGTTACAAATTAACTACAACCTTGAAATAATGGATTTGTATCATGTTGATAAAAGTGAAATTGATGATTCGCTTTCGCCATATTTAAATAGTATTTCGTTACAAGATGCATTTAATCAGTCAATTAAACTTACTTACGTTATGCAGGATTTATCTACTATACTAATGCAGACTGTTTTTACAAATAGCGGCAATGTTCCTTTAGGAGCGCTAATTAGTTTAGAAGTTAAAAATGAGCCTGCGTTTATTTATCGCGTTAATGGTTATTATACAAGTGAATACAATATTTTTATAGACCAAGATGCTTCACTATCAGATATTAAAGCTGATTTAGAAACAATATTAACACAATCTCAAGGTGACGTAAAAGTTACATATAGCAATGAGTTTGAACTATTTCGATCTATCCAGGATGATTTAATTCGATCGATTATTGTCGCATTTATATTGATATTTATTGTATTATTTGCGCAGTTTAATGACGCTAAACAACCGATAATGATCCTAACGACAATCCCCATTGCATTCGGTGGCGGCTTTCTGTTTCTCATTATTTTCAATAACCCAATTACCGCAACTGGGCTTGTGGGATTAATTAGTCTCATGGGGGTCACGGTAAATAATGGCATTCTTCTTTCCACAGAATTTAAAAGAAACCGTGAGTTTATGCAGGTTCATGACGCAGTTATTGAAAGTGTATCAACACGTTTCCGCCCTGTTTTAATGACATCACTAACAACAACATTAGGCTTAATTCCGCTTTATTTTACTGGTGGTAGTTTCTTCCAAACTATGGCCTTAATGTTTATGGGTGGTATGTTAATTTCAACATTTGTTACGTTATTTCTTGTTCCTTGTATTTATGTTCTTATAAAAAGATAGAATCGTTTACGCATAGATATTTACATCTCCATATATACTGATATAATATACTAAGATAGGAGAGATAATAATGCGTAACGATGATGCAAGGCGATACTTAATTCTTAAAGACCCTAACATCGTAAAGGGTCTGTTTCTTCTTTCACTCCCGGTAATGGTAAACAATTTCATGCGTGTCTTTCACGACTTAGTTGACACTTATTTTGTCAGTCAAATTCCCGGATTTGCGAGTGAATCCATTTCGGCAATAAGCGCAACTTTTCCCATTACATTTATGTATATCGCTATTGGGATTGGCCTTTCAGTAGCGGGTACAGCGCTTATTAGTCAGTACTATGGTAATGGCCAATTAGACTCAGCAAAAAAATACGCAACTAACTTGCTTATTATTTCCCTCGCTATCGGTTTATTATTGAATATTTTATCATACCTTTTCGCTCCGTGGATTTTTCAAACTATGGGAGCAAGTGGTTATGTATTAGAGAATGCCGTAAATTATATTCGTATTCGTTCTTTTGAACTCATCCCGATTTTTGGTTTCTTTGCTTTTCAAGCGATTCGTCAAGCAAGCGGTGATACTATAACTCCAACATACCTTGGGATTGGAGGAATCATTACCAATATCATTCTAACACCGCTTTTTGTGCTAGATTCGATATCTTTATCTTTACCTATAATAGGAATGATGACAGTTAATGGACTAGGACTAGGTGTTAGCGGGGCTGCATTCGCTACGCTTACTTCTTCTCTTTTAATTTTGCCTATTGCTACATTGATACTTATAAAATCAAAAAGCGGTGTTACAATCGCTAAAGAATATATATTACCTAATCCAAAAGTTGCGAAATACATAATTCACACCGCTATTCCTGCTTCTTTAGGACAATCTATTACAGCGGTTGGTTTTGCGGTACTAAACACCTTTATTATTGATTATGGTTATGACACATATTCTGCTTTTAGCGTTGGTAATCGCGTTAGTTCACTATTTTTGATGCCCGTAATGGCAATCGGTGGAGTCATGGCTTCTTATATCGGACAAAATATTGGTAATCTTAACCCCAAAAGGGCACGTAGTGCTTTTCTTCAAGGTATGTTGCTTTCAATTGTTTTAATGTCCTTAGGCAGTTTTATTGGATATATCTTCCGTTATGATATGGCAAAACTATTCCTTTCAGAGGACCCGCAAGCCTTAGCATTAAGTGTTGAATATCTTAAATATTTGATGATAGGTCTACCGCTTATGGCAATCTTTCAATCTTATATCGGACTATACAATGGAAGCGGAAAAACAATGTACACGATGTGGCTCGGTATCACAAGACTTTGGTTGTTACGAATTCCCATGATCTTAATTTTTAAAGAATTTACACAACTTGGAAGTAGCGGCATTTGGTACGCAATGCTTCTATCTAACTTATTTATTTCATTTATTGGCTTTTTCATGGCCAGAAAAATTGATTATCAGCCAAAAATAGACCTTCAATAAAAAAGGATTACTCTTCTTCTGAGTAATCCTTTTTATGCAATACTTTTTTTAGTCCTTCTTCTATACGATTCCCATATTCTAAAGACTCATCGTATTTAAAAATTAATTGTGGCATTTTTCGCATATTTACGCGTTGCGCCAATTGTTTTTTGACAAAACCACGCGAACGTTCCAAAGCTTTTTGCGCCGCTTGTCTTTTTTTCTCATTTCCTAAAACTGTGTAATAAATTGTCATAAAGCTGTAGTCATTAGTAAGACGAACTTCCGTGATTGTTAAAAATCCAATCGCATCATCTTTAACTTCGGTTCGGTATATGTCAGCTAGAGTACGCATTAAGATGGTTTGAAGGTGCGCTATTTTACTCATTTTCGTTCAATTTCCCGTTCAATGGACGCTTCAATAACGTCTCCGACTTTAATATCGTTGAATTTTTCAATCATGATGCCACACTCATATCCTTCTTTGACAACTTTGACGTCATCTTTATAGCGTTTGAGTGAAACCATTTTTCCTTCAAACACTACAACACCTTCTCGCAGTATGCGTACTAAGCTATTTCGTTCAATCGTACCATCGGTGACATAACATCCCGCAACAGTACCAACTTTGGAAATCTTAAAGGTTTCACGTACTTCAGCTTGCCCAGTGACCACTTCTTCGTACTCAGGGTCAAGCATCCCTTTAAGCGCTGCTTCAATCTCTTCAATAGCTTTGTAGATAATGTTATAAAGACGAATATCGATACCTTTCTCACTTGCGAGATCACGTACATTTGACATCGGTCTCACATTAAAGCCAATGATAACAGCCTCGCTCGCAAGTGCTAAAGTAACATCAGTTTCAGTTACCGTTCCAACGCTTGCACGGATGACTTCTACTTTAGCGCCATCGACATCAATTTTTTCAAGTGATGATTTAAGTGCTTCAATACTTCCGTGTGTATCACCTTTAATGATTACTCGAAGTTTTTTGTTATCGGATTCACTTATACGATTGAACAAGTCTTTGAGGTTGACGGCTTTGCCAACACCATGTTCTTCTCGCCACGCGCGATGCGTGCGTTCTTCAGAAATTTGACGTGCGCGCCGTTCGTCTCTTAACACCAAGAATGGGTCACCAGCAACTGGAACGTCATTTAGTCCTGTAACTTCAACTGCTTTACTAGGAGGCGCATCTTTTATTTTACGGTCTTGATCATCTACCATTGCGCGGATTTTACCATAGGTGTTCCCCGCAACTAAAATATCACCGATACGCAAAGTTCCGTTGGAAACAAGAAGCGTCGCAACTGGGCCTTTCCCTTTATCAAGACGCGACTCAATGACCGTCCCTGTCGCTAATCGGTTAGGATTGGCTTTATATTCTTCTACTTCTGCTACAAGTTGAATCATTTCAAGTAAATTATCAACTCCTTCGCCAGTTAAAGCAGATACATTACAGAAAATAGTATCCCCACCCCATTCTTCAGGAATGAGTCCATATTCTGTTAATTCTTGTTTTACGCGATCTGGATTAACACCAACTTTGTCGATTTTATTTACAGCAACAATGATTTTTACATCCGCAGCTTGCGCATGGTCAATAGCTTCAATCGTTTGTGGCATAACGCCATCATCAGCAGCGACAACTAATACCGTAATATCTGTTACTTTCGCTCCACGGGCTCGCATTTCGGTAAAAGCTGCGTGCCCTGGTGTATCGATAAAGGTAATTAATTTGCCGTTTTTTTCAACTTGGTAAGCACCAATATGTTGGGTAATACCTCCAGCCTCTCCTTCGGTCACGCGTGTATTGCGAATGGTGTCAAGAAGAGTTGTCTTACCATGGTCAACATGTCCCATAATTGTAACAACAGGAGGACGTTCTACAAGGTCTCTTTCATCATCAGCAAAAGCCATTTCATCAAAACGCGTTAAATCAGTTACTTGTTCGTCTTCTAGTTCAAATCCAAATTCCATGACAAGCAACTCGGCAGTTTCCCGATCGACGCTTTGCGTTTGATTCGCCATAATACCGAGCATCATTAGTTTTTTAATAACTTCTGTAACGCTTTTATTCATGCTTTCAGCTAAATCACCTACGGTCATATCGCTACGATAATAAACAACACCACTTTCTGTTTCTTTTGTCGATGTTGGAATATTAGATTTCCTTGTATCTTTTTTCTTTGCTTTTTTCGCCATGTATATCACCTCTTTCTAGTTTACATCGTTGTCGCGAAACAATCGATTGAATCCGGGATCAATGCAGAGAGCGATTTTTCGATTCTGCTTCCCCATGGCGTGGGATAATTGTTCCGTATTATACTTATCAATCAATGTGCATCCATAACTCTTTGCTTTGTCTCTTGCTTTTTTGCTTAGATTGTCACCTGCATCACTCGCTAAGAATAAGACGGCGCCAGGATGTTTGCTAATTGTTGGAAGCACCGTGTTTTCACCTGTAATGACTTTGCGGGCTCGCATTGCCATCCCAAGCGACGATAATGTTCTATCGGTTTTCATCAATTATACTGAGTAATTGATCGTAGATTTCTTGTGGAACAGTGACTTCGAGGTGACGATCTAATTTTTTTGTTTTTCGTGCTTTTTCAATTACGCTTTTGCTCTTTTGAACGTATGCCCCGCGTCCATTCTTTTTACCAGAAAGATCGACACTAACGTTACCATCAGGTTCCCGTACAACCCTAATTAATTCTTGTTTTGGAAACCTTTCATTTGTGACAACGCACTTACGTAATGGAATCTTACGCGTTTTCATCGATTCTCCGGTATCGAATACCTTGTTCTTTTACCTCTGATAACGGTTTAATGTCAATCTTCCAACCTATTGCTTGACTTGCAAGACGGACGTTTTGACCTTTTGCACCAATAGCGGCTGTTAAATCTTTATCATAGACGATAACAGTTGCTTCATTTTTCTTTTTGTTCGGATTAACCGCTACTATTTTAGCAGGATTTAGGGCATTTACTACTAGTTCAATGGGGTCTTTTGACCACTCAAATACATCAATTTTCTCTCCTTGTAAAGCCGTAAGTACTTCCATAATGCGTGCTCCTTTATATCCGACAACAGCGCCGACAGGGTCAACATTTTCGTCATGGCTATATACTGCAATTTTACAACGGTCTCCTGGATCACGGGCAATTCCCATAATTTCAACTGTACCATCTTGGATTTCGGGACACACTTGTTCGACAAGTCGTTTGACAAGGTTACGGTCAGTTCGAGATACAAATACTTTAGGACCTTTAGTAGTCATTTCTACTTTTGTAATATAAACTCTTAATCGAGCTCCTTCGTATATTTCATCTGATTTCAGCAACTCTTTTCGCGGTAGACTTGTTTCTTGATTAAAACCTAAATCTAATGTTACGAAATCATGATTGTAGGAGACAACTTCCGCAATCACCATTTCTCCTTCTTTAGCTTTGAACACTTCATAAGCTTTTTCTCGTTCCAATTGTTTTAACCCTTGTGTTAGTATTTGTTTCGCACTAGAAACAGCGATGCGACCAAAATCCTTTGGTGATTCTTTAATCGTAATAATTTCACCAATTTTTGCACTTTTACGTCTTTGTTTCGCATCTTCTAATGAGATTTCACCAGGGTTCTCAACTTTTTCTACTACTAAGTAATCGGCAGTAAGAGTAATTTCATTTTTTTCTGTGTTGAATTCAACTCTTGCGTTATCACTTGTGTAGTGATCTTTCTTATACGCATTTAGTATCCCTCGTTGTAAAAGGTCGAGAATCTTCTCTTTTTCAATTCCGCGCTCTTCTGCTAGAATGTCAAGAGCTCGGAAGAAGTCTTTACTAATCATCTGAATCCCTCCTATATCATGATGGCAAGCCGAATAAGCTGCACATCCATATCATGAACTTTGACTTTTTTCTTATTTTTTAACTCTAATGTTAGGTTGCCATCTTGATAATCTTTCAAAATACCATCATAATGTTGTTCAAATGTTTCAATATGGACAAACTCGCCAATATGTCGCTCTATTTGTTCACTATTATGGAGAACTCTTTCAGCCCCAGCGCTACTTACTTCTAGCTGATAAGGCTCATCAAAGGGGTCATTTTCATCTAGTGATTCCCCTAGTTTTTCTGAGACAATGACACAATCATCAAGTGTTATTCGACTGTCATTTTCAATCAACACTCGTAAAATACGCTCCCCATCTTCTTTGACATATTCCAAATCATACAAATAATACCCGAGCTTTTCAATTAACTGTTTAAATCTTGTTTTTAATTCTTCCATACAATCACCTACACTTTTTCAAACAAAAGAGTGGGTGATGGCCCACTCTCTAACTCATATGCAAGCACATTATATAATGTAGAAAACAAAAAATCAAGTCCAATGAGCTTTTTTTAGCGTAAATGATACATAATGATGCTTCCAGCTACAGCGACATTCAAACTTTCTGTTTTTACCATTGGTATTGTAATAGTCAAATCAGCTTTATTCAGTAATTCTGCTTTTATTCCACTGCCTTCATTCCCAAGAATAAGCGCAAAAGGTTTTGTAACATGTGCTTGTTCAAGTAAAGTGCCTTCTAGAGCAGTCGCAATTACCTTGTGAGTGGGATTATTTCCAATGAATGCCATAATACTTTGTTCCAAAATATTAAGTTGAAACAATGCTCCTTGTGTGCTGCGAAGAACCTTGTCATTATATGGATCGACCGTTTCATCTAAAACAACTGTCTCAAAGCCGAAGGAAAGAGCACTACGAAGTAGTGTTCCGAGATTTCCAGGGTCTTGAATATGATCTAACAATAAAACCTTATCTCCAATGTTGTGGTGTTTAATCATTTTGCACTCACATAATACACCCTGGGGATTTTCTGCTTTCGCGAGTTTTTGTAGGACTGGTTTTGTCACATGGATAACGTTTGAACCTTGAATCGATTCATCTGTAGTAAATATACGCTCAATAATCTCCGCTTTCATCGCCTCTTCGTACATATGATATCCTTCAACCAGAAACCGCCGATTTTGCCTACGGTATTTTTTTTGGTGTAATTTAGTGACGTTTTTTACTATCTTGTTATTGGTACTAGAAATAAACACAATCTCGCCTCCTTCCTTCTAATTATAGCAGATTTTAAAAAAAGAGAAACGGGCTATTCCGTTTCTCCATCCCAGCTTTGAATTCCATGTTCTAAATTATAAATTGTTTGGAACCCTTCTTTTGCCATAATTTTAGCAGCACTAACGCTTCTATTTCCACTATTACACATGATAACAACAGGCACATTCTTATCTAAACGATCTAAAAGGCTATAATCATTTTCTAATAGATAATAATCAATTTGAAATGTAAATCCTACTACATGTCCGCTATAGTATTCTTCCGCTGTCCGGACATCCACATATTGGTATTCCGGATGATCAATCAACATTTGTTTTAATTCTTCATTATCAATGTTGATATAAGACTCGTTATCACAAGCACTTAGCAGCAATGAACCAAACAACACAAGCAACAATAACATTAATCTTTTCATATAAGCCACCTCACAAAATTGATAAATTTATTATAATCAATATTTGGTTTGTATGCAATCTATTTGTTTGTTTGAATTAAATTCCCAAAAAATTCGCTCATGGTAAAAGCTTCAAGAGCAAGATCAAATTTGTCATTGCGTTTTACTTCAATAATTCTCGTATTTGTAATTGTTTCATTCAAAAGGTGTTGCCAATCAAAACGTGATTCATACAATTGTGCTTTTACAAGCGAAGGTGTTGTTGCGGGTTTTTTTGGTACATATACAGTAC
>CAZZJG010000016.1:0-10343 GCA_964654395.1 uncultured Candidatus Izemoplasmatales bacterium | reverse complement strand
AGGTCCACTTTCAGATAGCGCTTTTATTTATTTTGTTATTAATATACCATATCGCAAAAAACAATATAAAACTTATTACTAACACTAACAAGCCACTAACAAGCCAAAATGTTTGTGGGACAAGCAAAATCAAAACATCATCTGCTTGTAAGAGCCAATCGTTATTACGGAAAAATATTTTATGAAACAAAGTAAATGTTGTGTCAAAATCAATTACCATTGCGCCACCTAGAAACAACATTACTATCGCAGGTCCACGGTGCACTTTTCGTAGCCCATCATAAAGTTCATTAGGACTATTTCGGCGTAAATAAATGATAGCTGCAACGAGGCAAACAAGTGAAACTAAAGAAACAATCCTAAGTTTTGTAAAAGTAACTTTTACATCTGTCATATGAGAAATTTCTGTGTCTCTCATTATGATAGAAGAATCGTGTTCATCTGCACCAAACTCCAAATCATCATATTGATAATTTAAGTATCCAATAATTCTTTCTACGGCAAAATCATAATTAAATGGAAGGTTATCGTGTGTTTCGTATAGTCCACCTGATAGAAGTAAATATGGTTTTGTAGTTAAAACCGTCACAGCTATCATTACAACAACAATTGGTGTTGTAATCCAAATTACCCATTTACAAAAAGATTTCATTTTATCTTAATCCCTACTCTTTCATAGATTTCATCGACTTTTTGAAGAAAATATTGGTAATCAAACAGATGTTTGATTTCATTCTCAGTAAAATGCGACAAAATAACACTGCTTTTCATAATCTGAGATTGAAAATTAAGTTGTTTTTCCATTGAATGCATCGCTAGTGGTTGAACAATATCATAAGCTTTATTACGTGAGACACCTTTTTCTACCAAAGCATTTAAAATACGTTGCGAGAACACAAGCCCTTTTGTGGCATAAATGTTTTCCATCATCCGCTTAGGATATACTACTAAATTTTCCAAAACCTTAGTATATCGATTAAGAGCATAATCCAGTAACATTATTGCATCAGGTATAACAACTCGTTCTACCGAAGAATGAGAAATATCTCTTTCATGCCACAAAGCAATATTTTCAAAAGAAGAAACCATGTACCCACGAAGCATTCTCGCGACACCAGTAATATTTTCTGATGCGATAGGGTTTCGTTTATGCGGCATGGCACTAGATCCTTTCTGGCCTAAATTAAATTTTTCTTCAACCTCACGAACCTCTGTCCTTTGAAGGTGACGAAGTTCGATAGCGATTTTTTCGATTGTAGAGCCGATCTGAGCAAGTGTTGCCATGTAATGCGCATGACGATCTCTTTGTAATGTTTGAGTTGATATTTTTGCAGAACCTAACCCAAGTTCTTGACAAACAAAATCTTGTACAAAAGTAGGAACATTAGCGTGATTTCCAACCGCACCGCTAATTTTTCCAACTTCCAGCATTTCCCGCGCTTGTTTAAAGCGTTTTAAATTCCTAGACCATTCATCATACCAAAGCACCCATTTTAAACCAAAAGAAGTTATTTCTGCGTGTATTCCATGCGTTCTTCCAATACAAGGCGTTTCTCTAAATTTCATAGCGTTTTGCTTGAGAACTTCCTGAAAACGGACTAGCTCTTCTTGTAATAAATCGTTTGCCTTTTTGTAAATATAGGAGAGCGCAGTGTCAACAACGTCCGTACTCGTAAGACCATAATGTATCCATTTTCCTTCTACACCTAGCGTTTCACTGACGCTTTTGGTAAAAGCAATCACATCGTGGTGCGTAGTAGCTTCAATTTCATGAATTCTTTGGAGTGAAAAAGAGGCTTTGTGTAGTATTTTTTTCATGTCGGATTCAGGAATAACGCCTAACTTGCTCCAAGCTTTAAGCGCCGCTATTTCAACTTTTAAATACGCTGAAAACTTACTCTCTTCAGAAAAGAGGCGATGCATCTCTTCTCTTCGATAACGTTTAATCATTTTGTATTCTCACAAAACATTCGATTGTATTTTGTAAAAGCGAAGTAATTGTCATTGGGCCAACTCCTCCAGGAACAGGTGTGATATATGATGCTTTTTCTTTAACAGCTTCAAAGTCACAATCACCGACAAGTTTATCTCCTACTCTATTTACACCTACATCAATTACGACCGCGCCATTTTTAATCATATCAGCTGTAACTATATTAGGTTTTCCAACAGCGGCAACAACAATGTCTGATTGCAAACATTTTTCCTTTAAATTTCTAGTTCTACTGTGTGCAATGGTAACTGTTGCGTTTCTGGCTAAAAGCATTGCAGCAAGCGGTTTCCCAACAATATTGCTTCTCCCAATCACAAGCGCATTTTTCCCTTCTAGGTCGATTCCAACACTGTCTATCATCGTCATAATCCCTTTAGGGGTCGCAGGTAAAGTCGCTGGTCTTCCTAAATGAAGATACGCTACATTTAATGGAGTAAATCCATCAACGTCTTTTTCTATCGCAATTGCATCAATAACTTTATTTTCATCCATGTGACTAGGTAATGGTAACTGAACTAAAATACCATGAACGCTATTGTCTTGATTCAATTTTTCAATCAATTCTAGTACTTCTTGTTCAGTTGTTTGCTTAGGAAGGTGATATAAAGAGCTATTAATCGCTGCTTTTTTACATGCACGTTCTTTTGCACGAACGTAACTTTGACTCGCTGGGTCATCCCCGATAAGCACAACCGCTAGGTGAGGAGTGGTGCCATATTTTTCTTGTAAAGCTTCAACTTGTAATCTAACATCCTCTCTAATTTCCTTTGAAAGCTGCTTACCACTGATAATTTCTGCCATAATTAATCCTCCAATCGGTATGAATCGACGATTTCACCCCACAACATTACATGGTAGTCATGGGTCTTGTAATATCTGCTTTTTACGTTTTTTTCAATCGTAAATGGTTCCATCGCTTGACGATAACGAATCTTACACTCATAATGTCTATCACATTCTTTAATTACTGGGGTATTAACCTTTCTACCAGAAACAAGGGTAAACTTACATTTATCACTTTTGTTAACATCCCGGCCTGACTGTGTACCACATAGAATTAACTCTTCCTTTAATCCTCCAGCTTTCGGAATACTAACTGTAAACTCCGTATTTTCTTCTAACATTTCATACGTATGCCTGGAATATCGCACAAATACAACGAAAAAAGGTTCCCCCCATACAATTTGCACTCCGCCCCATGCAATTGTCATAGTGTTTGTAAATCCATTCTTACTCGTAGTTAGAAAAGCGCCTTTAGAAAGTTGTTCCATTGTTTTTTCTGTTTGTTCAAAAGGACTCATAGATACATATTTCATATTCCACCACCTCTTTATATAATAGTAACATCCCTTACACGAAAAGAAAAGCCGAACCAGTGGTTCGACTTGAGATGATTATAGATATAGCTTCGTATATTTTTCCTTTAAATATTTCACATAATACATGGGATTAAATGGTTCGTTAGTGACTTGCATTAATAACTCATGTGGTGTTTTACTTCTGCCAAAACGGTGTAATTTTTCTTGAAACCATTGATTAACAACAGAAATATTTCCTGATTTAACAAGTTCATCAACATTTAGCTCTTTCTTCATTGTTTCATAAAACTGAGCAGCGTAAGCCGTACCAAGTGCATATGTAGGGAAATAACCAAATAACCCTGCGCCCCAGTGAACATCTTGTAATACGCCTTCCCCATCACTTTGTGGACTTATACCAAGATATTCTTCCATTTTGTCGTTCCATATTCTTGGTAGATCATCCACTTCAATCTCTCCATTAAATAACATTCGTTCGATATCATAACGAATCATAATATGCAGTGGGTACGTTAATTCATCTGCCTCAACACGAATTAATGATGCTTCTACTTTGTTAACATTACGGTGAAAATCTTCAAGAGAAATACCTTTTGTTTGTTCAGGGAATAAATCCTGGAATTTCGCATAATGACGCTCCCAAAACACTTTGCTTCTCCCGATGATGTTTTCGTAAAAACGGGATTGTGACTCGTGGATTCCCATAGAAGCTCCACCTGTAAGAAACGTATCTGTCAACTCATCATCAATTTGTTGCTCATAGATCGCATGCCCCAGTTCATGGATTGCAGCAAAAACAGAAGAAAATACATAATTTTCAAGATATCTTGTAGTAAAACGAACGTCTCCTGGATGAGTATTCCATGTAAATGGATGTACACTTTCTTTCATTAATCCTTTTTCACGATTGAAAGCAAAAACATCAATTAAATAATCACAGAATTCTTTTTGTACTTTTGGATCAAAACATGTAGTAGAAATGTCTTTTTTTAGCGGTTTTCCATTGTTTAATACTTCCTTTACAAATGGAACTAATTCCTCTTTAAGCACAATAAAGAAACGATCATACTCTTTCATCGTCATGCCTTCTTCATAGTCATCTAGTAAAACATCGTAATCTTCCATATCGAGGTCGTAGTGACGAATAAATGAGCGTTTAAATTCAACTATTTTAGCCAACTGATCTTTAAAAAGGTTCCAATCGCTTTTTTCTTTAGCTTTTTCCCATTGTCGTTGCGCTAAATTAACAAGCTTATGATATTCAACAAATTCCTCTTCTGGAATTTTTACTTGTTTATCAAGTTGTTTTTTGACAACTTCAATCTCGCGTTTCATTAATACATCAAGTTCATCTCTTTGTGCAAATAACTCATTTACTGCTTCAATGTATTCTTTTGAAGTAGAAAGACGATACATATCTTGACTTACAATACCAATCATTTCAGCTCTTCTTGGAAATGCACCGTTTGGTGCTTCAGTTTGGCTATCCCATCCAACAATATTTAAAACATATCCATATGCTTTAAGTTTTTTGCGTATTTCTTTGTATGTAGATAAATAATCCATTATTATTCTCCAGTCTTAAAACAATCCTTCTGCCTTACCATCCTGGGAAACGTCCATTTTAAGCGCTGCCGGTTCTTTTGGAAGTCCTGGCATAGTCATAACATCTCCCGTAAGTGCAACTACATATCCAGCACCTACAGAAGGCCTCAATTCACGAACCGTAATAGTAAATCCTTCTGGTTTCCCAAGTTTTTTCGAGTTATCGGATAAACTATACTGTGTTTTTGCCATACAAACACCAAGTTTATCCCATCCTTGTTTCTTAAATGCACGTAATTGACGTTTTGCTTGCGGCGTGAACTCAACACCATCAGCACCGTACACCTCTTTAGCTATTGCGGTTATTTTTTCTTCAAGTGATTGATCCAAATCATACATCCGTCTAAAATTATTGGGTTTATTTTCCATTTCATCTAGTAATTTTCGTGCAAGGTCTGTTGCACCTTTTCCACCTTTGGCCCAAACTTCAGACAAACTATACGGATAATTATTTGATTCTAAATAATTAGATAAAGCTTCAATCTCTTTATCAGAATCAGATGTAAACCTATTAATAGCAACAACAAAAGGTAGTCCGAATTTTTGAATAGTATTAATGTGATGCTCTAAATTCGCAATTCCTTTTAACAAAGCTTCAACATTTTCTGTTTGTAAATCGCTCTTGTTCACTCCACCATGCATTTTTAAGGCACGTATAGTAGCCACAATTACAACACCACTTGGCGTAAATCCTGCTTGTAATGTCTTAATATCGAAAAACTTTTCAGCTCCTAAATCAGCCCCAAATCCAGCTTCAGTAATAACATAATCAGCTAAAGCTCGCCCCATATTTGTCGCAATAACACTATTACAACCATGAGCGATATTGGCAAAAGGTCCACCATGAACAAGTGCTGGGGTATTTTCAAGTGTTTGTACAAGATTTGGCTTAATAGCGTCTTTCAAAATCAACGAAACAGCACCTTCAACCCCTAAATCTCCAACAGTTATAGGTTTGCGATCATATGTATAGGCAACGACCATTTTAGCAATTCTTGTTTTTAAATCTTGTAAATCATCTGCTAAGCACAATACTGCCATTACTTCCGATGCAACCGAGATATTAAACCCATCTTGTCTTGGAACGCCATTTCCGGTTCCTCCAAGTCCGATGACAATATTTCGTAACGCTCTATCATTCATGTCCATCGCACGCTTCCATGTGATACGCCGTGGATCAATCCCTAACTCATTTCCTTGATGAATATGGTTATCAATGATAGCTGCAATTGCATTATTAGCAGTTGTTACCGCGTGAATATCTCCAGTAAAATGTAAATTCAAATCTTCCATTGGAACTACTTGGCTATATCCTCCACCTGCAGCTCCGCCTTTTACCCCCATTACAGGCCCAAAAGAAGGTTCTCGCAAGGTGATAATTGCCCGTTTCCCTAACCGATTAAATGCTTGTCCTAACCCAACAGTAGTTGTCGACTTTCCTTCCCCTGCAGGAGTTGGGTTAATAGCAGTCACAAGAATAACTTTCCCTTTTTCCATTTTTGCTTTATCACGCAAAACATCCAACTTGATTTTCGCTTTATAATCCCCATAAAGCTCCATACTATCTCGGTTAATACCTAGTAGTTCAGCGATTTCCCATATTTTTTTCATCTTTGCTTTTTGCGCAATACTTAAATCAACGTTTTCCATTGTTCTCCTCCTTTGCCATTAGTTATTCTCTCACGAATGCACTGGAAAATCAACGTTATTGTAAACCGCTTACAAAAGAATGATGTCACAGCATTAGACAAATAGTGTATAATAAATATACAAAACAAGGAGCTGATGACATGAAAATAGGAATTGTTGGTTTGGGCTTAATCGGTGGCTCTTACGCCAAAGCCTTAAGAAAATACCCATATGAAATCTACGGAATTGATCAAGATGAAGAAGTAATTTCATATGCTTTACAAGAAAACATCATAAAAAAGGGGTCTACTAACCCTAAAGATATTCTTCCGTTATGTGATGTTGTTTTCCTATGCCTTTATCCCCATAACATCGTTTCCTTTGTAAGAACAAACATCTCCTATTTTAAAGAAAACGCAATTATATCAGATGTTAGTGGTGTTAAACGTTTTATTTATGACCGCTTAGAACTATATCTGAAAGATGATGTTGAATTTGTTTTTGCCCACCCAGTAGCAGGAAAAGAATTAATAGGTATAAAACATAGTGATGAAGCGATTTTCCATAATGCGAATTTCATCATTACCCCAACAAAACATAACACAGAAAAAGCACTTAACCTGATCGAAACACTAGCTTACCAAATGGGTTTTTCTACCGTTACAAAAGTACCAGACTATATTCACGACAACGTCATAGCCTACACATCACAATTAACCCACGCAATCGCCATTGCGCTAGTAAATAGTGATAATCAAACTGAAAACACGAATCTTTTTATAGGTGATTCTTACCGCGACTTAACCCGAATCGCAAATATAAACGAATTACTATGGTCTGAATTATTTTTTGTTAACAAAGATTATTTAAAACGCCATATAGATTCATTTATATCAGAATTAAATCTCATCAAAGAAGCCTTACAACAAAATGATGAGTCAGCTTTAATACAACTAATGGAAAAAGCAAAAACCAAGAGGAGTAAACTATCGTGATTGGTAAAACAGTGAAAGTGTATCCTGGCTCACCTTCTGGAACAATTAACGTCCCCTCATCAAAAAGCATCGGACATCGAGCTATCATTTGTGCTGCTTTATCCCATGGTAAAAGCGTCATAGAAGAACTTTCATTAAACGATGACATTAACGCAACTCTACAAGCAGTCCAAGCCTTTGGCGCAAAAGTACAAAGAAAGGAAAACAAAATTATCATCCATGGAGTAAAACACATCGCTGCTCCTAAATCTCCAATTGATTGTAAGGAATCAGGATCTACCCTCAGATTTTTAATCCCTATACTTGCTTCTACCGGTAAAACAGTAGTATTCAAAGGAGCCCCATCCCTAATAAAAAGACCAATGAACGTCTATCAATCTATCGCAAAACAAGATGATATTCAAATGGATATAACAACGGACAAAATACTGGTAAACGGCGTATTTAAAGGGTTTGAATACCATGTTGACGCCACTGTATCTTCCCAATTTATCACAGGACTAATGTTTGCATTACCTTTGTTAAAGCACGATAGTAAGATCTTACTAAATGAACCTCTTGAATCAAAAAATTATGTTAATATTACTATTGATATTCTACAAAAATTTGGTATAGAGATTCATGAATTCTCTACAGGATACTTCATACCAGGAAACCAAACATACAAACCGACAACCATTGAAATTGAAGGTGATTATTCACAAGCAGCCTTCTTTCTCACAGCGGGCATACTTAACGGTCACGTTAAAATAAACAACCTGCCCCTAGATTCACGTCAAGGAGATCGCTACATTATTGAATTTATCAACCAAATGAAAGGTCGTTTGATTATCAACGAAAAAGGATATACCGCAATAAAATCAAACACCTTCGGCGCAACACTAGATATTACCAACACTCCTGATTTAGGCCCCATCCTAGCATTACTCGGATGCGTTAGCGATGGAACAACAATAATAAAAGGAGCTAAAAGATTGCGATATAAAGAATCGGACCGAATACTGTCAACAGTGGGAACCCTCAAAAGACTAGGCGCAAATATCAGCGTTAAAGATGATGACATTTACATTACAAAAGTATCATCATTAACTGGTGGCGTAGTCGATTCTTACAATGATCATAGAATCGCAATGATGGCCGCAATTTCAGCTACAATAAGCAATTCTCCCGTCATCATTACACAGGCAGATGCCATTACAAAAAGCTACCCAAATTTCTATAAAGACCTTATGTCTTTAGGTCTAAAGATTGAGGTGCAAGAATTGTGATAGAACATATTGAAATAAAAAGCAAAAACGTTTCGTACCAAGTCATTATTCAAGAAGGACTACTTACCAAGCTTACGTCCTACTTAAAAAAACAAGATGAAATCGTAATTGTAACCGATGATGGTATTCCGTCAGAATATATTAAGCTATTACTAAAACAACTTCCAACATCTTTCTTGATTACAGTTCCCGCTGGCGAAGCAACTAAAACCCTTGAAACCGCCAATATGATTTGGCAAAAAATGTTGGAAAATGGCTTTACCAAAAGCACAACAATGATTGGGATCGGCGGAGGTATGATTGGCGATTTAGCAGGTTTTTGTGCATCATTATATTTACGAGGCATTCAATATATCCAAATCCCAACCACTTTATTAGCACAAATTGACGCAAGTGTAGGTGGTAAAACCGCTATTAATGCACCAATAATGAAAAACGCAATTGGTTTAATCAAACAACCTTCTTTAGTGTTAATCGACCCATTAACACTTCAAACATTACCAAAGCGCCAACTAAACAGCGGAATCGCTGAAATGATTAAATATGGCTTAATTGCAAGTAAAACCATCTTCGAAAAATTGCAAGCTCCTCTAACACTTTCTGCTTTTTCACCACTCATTCATGAATGCATCAAAATCAAAGCGCGAATTATTGAACAAGATGAACAAGATCTTGGCTTAAGACAATTGTTAAATTATGGCCATACCATTGGTCACGCCCTCGAACAATATTCACAATACAAACTACTACATGGAGAAGCAATCGCAATTGGAATGTTACTAATGGCAAAAGAAAAACCCTATTACAAAACTTTAAGAAATCTCCTACGCAAATACAACCTTCCCACTACATATGATTATGATCCTCACAAATTATTAAAATACATTCAAACTGACAAGAAACACTACGGGTCAAAACTTAACATTGTTCTCGTTAATGATATAGGAAAAAGCTATATAAAGAAAGTTGACTCTTCAGACATTTTAAATTATTTGTAGGTGATTTTATGAGCACATTTGGCAAAAGCATCATTATCTCTTTATTTGGTGAATCTCACGGTCCGTATGTTGGAATAACAATCCATAATTTTCCTGCAGGAATACCCATCCCTGAAGATGAAATAAAAGCTGCTTTGTCCCGCAGAAGGCCAAAAGATTCTTTTTCTACCAGTCGCCAAGAACAAGATAACTACAAATGGGTAAGCGGCGTATTTAATGGAAAAACTACTGGCGCACCGCTCACGATTTTACTACCTAACAACGACACAAAATCAAAAGACTATAATCAAGCTATCCTACGCCCTTCTCACGCCGATTTCACAGCAAACATAAGATATGATGGATACAACGATTATAGAGGTGGAGGACATTTTTCAGGGCGTTTAACGGCCCCACTAGTTGTCCTAGGTGTCCTTTGTGATCAAATTTTATCACAAAAAAGAATACTGGTGTCAAGCCATATTGCCAGTGTTCACAACATTAAAGACCAATCATTTAATACCGTTAACCCCGATATCGATTTATTAAAAATGCTC
>CAZZJG010000015.1:6585-10429 GCA_964654395.1 uncultured Candidatus Izemoplasmatales bacterium | reverse complement strand
AACGTTCAATATGAACTAGTAAGAAAGTTGCTTGGTAAGCATCACAACTTATTTATTGTTGGGGATGAGGACCAAAGCATTTATGCTTTTCGCGGGGCAAACATTGCGAATATCCAAAAATTTAAACATGATTTTCCTAATCATAAGCTAATCTTGCTAGAACAGAATTACCGATCAACTAATACTATTTTGCAGGCTGCGAATCATATAATTTCTAACAACACTTCCCGTATTCCCAAGAACTTGTTCTCCACTAAAGGAGAAGGAGATTTGATAATTTACTATAAAGGTGTAACACATCGGGATGAAGTAGAATATGTCGCATCTAAAATAATGTCCTTTGTAAGAAAGGGGTATAGATACAATGATATTGCGATTTTGTATCGGGCCAATAGTACCTCTCGTCTATATGAAGATGTGTTTTTACAAAAACAAATTCCCTATCGGATTTTTGGAAATCTCAGTTTCTTTAAAAGACAAGAAATAAAAGATTTAACGGCTTACCTACGTTTTGTTTTAAATCAGGATGATGCCTTTAGTTTCACTAGGGCAGTTTCTGTTCCCAAAAGAGGGGTTGGGCCAAGTACAATTGAAAAGGTTGTGCAGTATGCATCAAATAATGAACTGACCTTTAGTGATGCTTTAAATCTAGCGAGAGCCTATTTAGGGGCTACGCAAGCTAAAAGAATTGCGGATTTTATGGCGCTAATTAAAGAATTGCGGCTAAAACTTGCTGAAATGCCACTCCAAGATTTTATAGATACTTTGCTTGAAAAAGTAGGATATATAGAGATGCTTAAAGGGGATGAAAAAGGGGACGTTCGGTATGAAAATTTAATGGAATTTAAGACCATTCTTTCTGAAAACAGCGCTTTGTATGGCGATGTGGCGAAAGAAGAGATGTTAACGTATATATTAGAAGATATTGCGCTTAAAAGTGAAGAAACAAAAGAAGATGTGCAAGATGGCATTTCATTGATGACACTGCATTCCGCTAAAGGACTAGAATTTAAAATTGTTTTCATTGTGGCTTTAGAAAACGGCATGTTCCCTCTTTCAAAAGCGTTGAGTGATTCATTTGAAATGGAAGAAGAACGGCGATTAATGTATGTTGGAGTTACTAGAGCTGAAGAAATACTCATTTTGACAAACGCAGAGTCTAGGCAGACATGGGGCGAAATTGTGCGTAACCCTGATAGTGTGTTTTTAGAGGAGATACCAAATGAATTGCTAAAACGAGAAGGTTATCAAATAGTTAAAAAACATAAAGTAACTTCTGCACCAAGCGTGAAACGAAAAATAGTTCAAGAAGAAAACAATGTGAATAATTTAAGCAAGGGAGATAAAATCAAACATAAGGTTTTTGGTGAAGGAATAGTTGTGAGCGTTGCAGGAGACCAATGTGTTATTGCTTTTGCGAAACCACATGGAATCAAAACACTGTTAAAAGATCACCCATCAATTACAAAACTTTCATAAGGGGGAGTTTTATGAGCGATTATAAACAGCGTATTGAAGAGTTAAGAAAACTATTGAATCGTTATAATTATGAATACCACACGCTTGATAATCCTACCGTGAGCGATCAAGAATATGATGCTCTTATGCAGGAATTGATCATGCTTGAATCGCAATATCCGGAATATAAAAGTCCTGACTCCCCTTCGGTAAGAGTTGGTTATGTTGTATTAGATAAATTTGAAACGGTACACCATGAAGTACCTATGACAAGTCTTTCTTATGCGTTTAATGAAGGAGATTTGCGACTTTTTGATGAAAGGGTCCGTGATATCTATAAAGATGCTACGTACGTTTGTGAGCTAAAAATTGACGGATTAGCGGCGAATTTACGATATGATGGTGGGTCTTTGTCGCTTGGAGCTACAAGAGGCGATGGACAAATTGGAGAAAATGTGACGGAGAACATCAAAACAATAAAATCTGTACCCTTATCTATCCCCTATCTATTTTCTCTTGAAGTGCGGGGAGAAGTATACATGAGTAAATCATCGTTTGAGGGAGCCAATATTCAACGTGAAAAAGAAGGATTAGAACCTTTTAAAAACCCCCGAAATGCTGCAGCTGGTAGTTTGCGCCAACTTGATAGTAAAATCGCAGCTAAACGGAATCTTGATATGTTTGTTTATATGGTTGTAAATCCTTTAACTCATGGACTTATATCACAAACAGAAGCACTAGAGTTTGTGAAAAACTTAGGCTTTAAAGTTAACCCTTATTATCGGGAATGCGCTAATATTGACGAAGTACTGATGTTTATTGAAGAAATCAAACATAAGCGCGACACACTTCCATATGAAATTGATGGAATTGTGATTAAAGTAAATGATATCACTAAACACGAATTGCTTGGATTTACTGCTAAAAGTCCAAAGTGGGCTATTGCTTATAAATTCCCCGCTGAGGAAGTAATTACGTACATTAGATCAATCTCTTTCCAAGTTGGCCGTACAGGGCAAGTAACACCAGTTGCGAATTTAGACCCTGTCATTGTTCAAGGAAGCACTATTTCTCGCGCAACGCTGCACAATGAAGACTTCGTAAAGGATAAAGATATTAGAGTCAATGATGCTGTAGTAATTAGAAAAGCTGGAGATATTATCCCCGAAGTTGTGCGAGTAGTATTTGAACGCCGAAATGGCTCTGAAAAGCCGTTTGAAATGATAAAATACTGCCCTGTTTGTAATGCCCCACTTGAAAGAAAAGAGGGGGAAGCAGGTGTTTATTGTTTAAACGCTACTTGTGATGCCAAAAAAGTTGAAACTATTATTCATTTTACTTCCCGAAAAGCAATGAATATCGATGGTCTTGGTGAACGTATAATTGAACAATTATACCAAGATAAAATCATTCAAAGTATTCCTGATCTTTACCGGTTGTCTAAGCACCGTATGGAACTTAACATGCGGGAAGGATTCGGAGAAAAGAGTGCGCAAAATCTCCTTGATAGTATTGAGGCTAGTAAAAAGCAACCACTGGAAAAACTGCTTTTTGGACTGGGAATTCGCCATGTAGGAGAAAAAGTTTCTAAAGTGCTTGCAGCTATTTACCATGATATTGATTCTTTAATTGCAGCCACGGAAGAAGAGCTTGTTAAAATTGACGAAATCGGACCAATTATTGCTCGTAGCATCATTAGGTATTTTAATGATGAAAAGCACCGACAAATGATTACTGAACTCAAAAATTTAGGTTTAAATATGACACAACCGCAAAAACAAATAAAAACTAACGAAACGTTTCAAGGTAAGACATTTGTCTTAACCGGAAAACTGCAGTACTATAAACGTGAACAAGCTAAAGAAATTATTGAATCACTTGGTGGAAAAGTTACAAGTTCTGTGAGTAAAAAGACTGATTATGTTATTGCTGGTGAAGAAGCAGGAAGTAAACTAACAAAAGCTAAGGCACTTGGCATAAATACATTGACAGAACAGGAGTTCATTGAGATGCTGAAGTAGGTGATTGCATTGTTGCACGAAATACGCATCAAAGGTGCAAAAGAAAATAATCTTAAAAACATTGATTTAAATATACCAAAGAATAAATTAATTGTCATGACAGGACTGTCTGGAAGCGGGAAGTCTTCTTTGGCATTTGATACTATATACAAAGAAGGCCAAAGAAGATATGTAGAAAGTCTTTCCGCTTATGCTAGGCAGTTTCTTGGCAATATGGATAAGCCAAATGTAGAAACAATCGAAGGTCTTTCTCCGGCAATCAGCATCGATCAAAAAACAACAAGTCGTAATCCGCGAAGCACCGTCGGCACCGTGACAGAAATTTATGATTATCTTAGACTTTTGTATGCGAGAATTGGTAAGCC
>CAZZJG010000015.1:0-6575 GCA_964654395.1 uncultured Candidatus Izemoplasmatales bacterium | reverse complement strand
GCCAGTATGCCCCGTGCATCACGTTGAAATCACCGGTATGTCAATTGAAGAGATGACAAACAGGCTTTTAGAAGAACAAGGAGCGAGAGTCATCATTCTCGCACCGCTTGTAAAAGAGAAAAAAGGAACTCATGTTAAAATCTTCGATCATCTCAAAAAAGAAGGGTATGTACGCGTAAGGGTTAACCAAGAAATCTTCGACCTTGATGATGATATCCAATTGGAAAAGAATAAACGTCATACCATCGAAGCGGTTGTCGACCGTGTTCGCATTAAAGATGGAATTAGAAGCCGTCTCTTTGACAGTTTAGAAACAGCTACAAGACTTGCGGGGGGGAAAGTTATAACGTTAATAGATGATAAAGAACTTATCTTTAGCGAACATTACTCTTGCCCTCATTGTGACTTCTCTATCGGTGATTTAGAACCTAGATTATTCAGTTTTAATGCACCATATGGCGCTTGCGAAGAGTGTCATGGACTCGGTCATAGCCGAAAGGTAGACCCGGATTTATTAATTCCAGATAAGACTCTTTCAATTGCTGAAGGTGCAATTAAAGGATGGCAAAACACCGATACAATTAATTACCATATGTTAGAACAAGTAGCGAAACATTACGTTTTTTCACTTCAAACACCAATCAACAAAATGAAACATGATGACCTAAACAAAATTCTCTATGGCACAAAAGAACCTATCCGCTTCCGCTTTGGTAAAAATAAAAGTGGTGGTTACCGCCACGAATTTGTTTCTACCTATGAAGGCGTTATAAACAATCTCGAACGCCGTTATGTAGAAACTACAAGCAGATTTATTCGTGAATGGATTGAAGGGTATATGTCCGAAATACCATGCCCAGTGTGCCGTGGTAAAAAGTTAAACAAAAAGGCACTTAGCGTCAAAATTGGCGGAAAAGACATTATTGAACTAACGGATTTATCCGTAAAGGAATTGATTCAGTTTTTACAAAATTTAACCCTTAGTAAAAAGGATCAAACAATTAGTGAAATGGCCTTAAAAGAGATCATTGAAAGATTATCGTTTTTAGATAACGTCGGGTTAAATTATCTCAGTCTTTCACGCAACGCGTCAACTTTAAGTGGTGGTGAAAGTCAACGAATTCGTCTAGCGACCCAAATTGGCTCACAATTGACAGGAGTATTATATGTACTTGATGAACCATCAATCGGTCTTCATCAGCGAGACAACCATAAACTGATTGTAACGCTCAAAAAAATGAGAGATTTGGGCAATACTCTCATAATCGTTGAACATGATGAAGAAATGATGAAGGAAGCAGATCAGATTATTGACATCGGTCCTGGCGCAGGACAAAATGGTGGTCAGGTTGTATTTCAAGGCACATATGATGAAATCTTAAAAACCACTAACTCTATAACGGGACAGTACTTATCTAAAAGAAAAACAATTGTTGTACCAAAAACAAGAAGAAAGCATAAAAATGGCTATATTACAATTAAAGGAGCGCGCCAAAACAACCTAAAAAACATCGACGTAAAGATACCTAAAGGAACGCTAACAGTAGTTACTGGCGTAAGTGGTAGCGGTAAGTCTTCACTTGTCAATGAGTGTTTATTTAAAGGTTTGCACAATATGATTTATCGTAAGAAAATAGCACCAGGAGAATTTGACACAATACTAGGCGCTAAAACATTTGAGAAGATAATTAATATCGATCAATCTCCGATTGGACGCACGCCTCGTAGTAACCCCGCAACGTACACAAAGCTATTTGACGATATACGTGATGTGTTCGCTATGACGAACGAAGCAAAGATGCGAGGTTACAAGAAAGGACGCTTTAGTTTTAATGTTAAAGGTGGTCGCTGTGAAACTTGTCAGGGAGATGGGTTAATCAAAATAGAAATGCATTTTTTACCCGACGTATACGTCCCTTGTGAAGTATGTCATGGGAAGCGTTATAACTCAGAAACTCTTGAAGTTAAATACAAAGGAAAAAGTATAAGTGATGTCCTTGATATGACTATAGAAGAAGCAGTTGAATTTTTCAAAAACATCCCTAAGGCAAAAAGAAAACTACAGACGCTTTATGATGTCGGGCTTGGATACTTGAAGCTTGGACAACCTGCGACTACATTGAGCGGAGGAGAAGCGCAACGCGTAAAACTTGCGAAAGAGTTACATAAACGTATTACCGACAAAACCTTATACATTTTAGATGAACCAACGACAGGGCTCCATTCTGACGATATCAAACGATTGCTTAAAGTAATCAATCATATTGTTGATAAAGGAGCTACTGTAGTTATTATTGAACATAATCTTGATGTAATCAAATCCGCCGATTATATCATCGATTTAGGCCCTGAAGGGGGCGACAAAGGCGGCGAAATTGTGGCCTTAGGTACGCCTGAAGATATAGCTAACCACAAGACAAGTTACACAGGACAGTATTTAAAGCATGTGTTGAGGTGATTCAATGGACAACAAACCAGGTAAGAATACAAACGATATTGGCCAAGAACTCGAAGATCTTGAAGAAATCATCAAGCAACTTGAAGAAATAAAAAAACAATCCAATAAACAACCAGGTAAAAAACCTAACCGAAAATTTATTGCTTTTGAGTTTGGGGGTGTCTTCCATCACAACCCAATAATTAATTTTATGTTTAGTTATATAGTCAATTTGTTTTTTATCTATTTAGTAATTGAGTTGTTTCATTTTGCCCAATATACAGACTTATTTTACCTTGCGTCATTGGTGTTACTTTACACGGTGCTTGAAGAAGGATTCAGGTCGTATATTTTTGTCAGACATTTTCATATTATTCTCAAGTCATTTGGGACAATCTTCTTTTTCGGATACATATTTATTTTCTTTTTCCTAGATCAATATGTATTTGTCGATAGCTTTAATTTTGTAAACGCGACATTATTATTCTTCTTTGTCGTATTTTTTACTATATTTCGTTATTATTTTGGATTATACCTGCGTAGATATTTACGGCGCAGAAAATGAGGTGAAGGAATGGAACTAAATGTTCAAAAGGTGCTTCAAGATTGTAAATTAAAACTGCATGCTGGAGAAAAAGGGTTAGATCGCCTAGTTACCAAACCACAAGTCTCTCGGCCCGGTATTGAACTTGCGGGACTGTTTGATTTTTATGAACATGACCGCATCCAAGTTTTAGGAAGTAAAGAGCTTGCATTTTTTGGTTGGCTTTCCGAACAAGATCGTGAAATTCGTGTTGATATGTTGTTTCAAGAAATTCCGCCTATGTTTATATTTTCAAAAAATGCAACGATTCCAGAAATCTTTATACGTAAAGGAAACCAGTACAACATTCCCATCGCCAGTAGTCAGAAAAAGACATCTGCGCTATTAAGTAGTTTGTATCAATACCTTAACTCCGCGCTTGCGCCAAGAGAGAGTTTACACGGCACGCTTATGGATATAAGTGGCGTAGGTGTATTAATACGTGGGAAAAGCGGGATTGGGAAAAGCGAGGTTGCCTTAGAACTTGTGCGAAGAGGGCACCAACTTGTTGCAGACGATAGAGTGGATATCTACCAAAGAGAAATTGGTATAATTGTTGGTGAAGCACCTGATTTGTTGAAGAAATACCTAGAAATTAGAGGGATTGGTATTGTAAATGTTGTAAAAATGTTCGGTGCAAAGGCTTTTAAAGAAAACAAAAAGATTATGCTTGTGATTGACCTTGAACCATGGGGAGAAAATAAAGAATATGATCGCTTGGGATTAGAAGATCACACATTACGTTTTTTTGATACTGAAGTAGCGCACCTACGGATCCCTATATCAGAAGGTAGAAACGTCGCATCTTTGGTAGAAGCTGCCGCTGTAAATCAGCGACTGAAGTATATGGGAGAACATTCTGCGATTGAGTTTACCAACGAATTGGATAAATATTTAACAAAAAACAGTAGAAAGAAGTGATTACAATGCATACATTTAATCCAATTGATCCTGTATTCCTTGACCTTGGCTTTTTCGTTTGGTACAAGTACAGTTTTATGATTATGACGGGAATGGTAATTGCTATTATTCTCGGCATTAAGGAAGGGAAAAAATTAGGCATCTCTATGGATGATATCCTAGATGGCGTCTTAATCATTGTTCCACTTTCCATTATTGGTGCTAGACTTTGGTATGTTATTTTTGAATGGGACTTATACCAAGGGGATTTATTTGAAATGATAAACATCCGCGATGGAGGGCTTGCGATTCATGGTGCGTTTTTTACGGCGATAATCAGTGCTTATATTTACACAAAGAAAAAAGGCATTAACTTTATGAGTACTTTCGACTTAATGGCTCCTGGGTTTATCATCGCTCAGTCATTCGGCAGATGGGGAAATTTTTTTAACCAAGAAGCTCACGGTGGTGTCATTGGTGGTACAACAAATGGATTCGCAAATCTTAGTTTAGATGAACAACGAGCATTTCTATCAGAAACGCTCCACCTGCCTGATTTTATTACAAATCAAATGTATTTAAATGGCCCAGACGGTCTATATTATTACCATCCAACATTCCTTTATGAATCTATTTGGAACTTAATAGGATTTTCAATTATGCTTATTCTGCGTCGCACGAAATTTATTCGTCGTGGTGATTTATTAGTCTTTTATCTTATATGGTATTCAACAGGGAGATTTTTCATTGAAGGAATGAGAACGGACAGCCTTTACATCGGTGATACAGGTCTTAGAACAGCACAAGTGATCAGTTTATTGATGATTTTAGCTGGTATTGCCCTTGCATATTATAACCGCGCTATTAAACCGCAAAAATACTATTATGAGGTTTTGGAAGAAATAGCAAAGCAAAACACTGAACAAATCAAAAAAACAGATGTATAATCGTTTTGAGGTGATATTATGGAACAATTTGATGTAATCATTGTTGGCGCAGGTCCTGGAGGGATGACCGCAGCCATTTACACAAAACGTGCAAATCTGAAAACATTAATGCTGGAAAAAGCAGCCCCAGGTGGAAAAATGATGACCACATGGGAAATTGAAAACTACACTGGATTAGGAAAAATAAGTGGTTTTGAACTTAGCGAAAAAATGTTCAATCACACACAAGAACTCGGCGTTGATTATCGCTATGGAGATGTAACAAAGATTGAAGACAAAGGCGAGTTTAAAGTAGTCCATACTGCAACAGGAGAAGTGTACCAAGCAGGAGCTGTCATTATTGCTACCGGTACTGTTCCCCGCGGGACTGGCGCAACTGGTGAAGCTAAATTATCCGGTAAAGGAGTAAGCTGGTGCGCAGTATGTGATGGTGCATTCTTTAAAGATCAAGATGTTGTGGTAATTGGTGGTGGAAATAGCGCAATTGAAGAAGCTGTGTTCCTATCTAAAACAGTACGCCACATCACAGTTGTAAATATTTTACCTACACTGCAAGCTGATGCAGTCGCAATCGATGAGCTAAATGAAACAGGAAAAACTGACTATTTACTAGGTTTTGAAGTCGTTTCATTTAATGGTGAAAATAAACTTGAATCTGTTACAGTACGAAACGTCGAAACAAAAGAAGAAAAAGTTGTTGAAGTACAAGGTGCGTTTGTTTTCATTGGGCAAGTTCCTGTCACAGATTTTGTAAAAGATCTTGGTATTACGAATAAATGGGGCTACGTTGAAGTTGATGAAAACATGGCAACCAAAGTACCTGGTATCTTTGCGATTGGTGATGTCATCGACAAAGAACTACGTCAAATCGTAACAGCTGCAAGTGATGGAAGCATCGCAGCTGTACAAGTTGGTAAATATCTCGGGAAATCTAATAAGATCTAAGAGACAGAGCACAAACGCTCTGTTTTTTATTTAAAATATGATATAATCTAATTGCTAAAGGTGATAGATATGAGTTTTGCATCCGATACTAAAAGTGAATTAATTAGCGTGCATCTTGATCAGTGTTGTCAGCTGTCACAGCTATCAGCATTATTACGAATAAATGGAGACATACACATTTCAGGTGATGGTCTTTTTGTAGAGTTTCGCACAACGAATTTAAAACTTGCACGTCAAGTTGTTTCTATTATCGTAAAATTGTACGACGTTGAAGTAGATGTTGTATCAAAAAAGCAAAGAAAACTCAATAAACATGATATTTACCTAGTTCGTGTATATGACAATGCAAGTAAAATTATCAACGAACTATCCCTTTTAAACAAACAAGAAGGCATTTTAGACAACACCCTTATCCAAAAGGAATGTTGTAAACGTAGTTTTTTGCGTGGTGCTTTTCTGGCTGGAGGATCTGTTAATTCTCCCAAATCAAGTGGTTATCATTTAGAGATACATACTTATGATGAAAACGACGCTAAGGCGGTAACTGATTTATTAAATCATTTTGATTTAAACGCAAAAACTTTAAAACGAAAAAGAGGATTTATTTCGTATATTAAAGAGTCAGAAAAAATCGCTGATTTTTTGCGTGTTGTTGGTGCTATTCAGTCGCTTTTTGAATATGAAGATGAGCGGATAAAGCGTGATTTTGTCAATTCTATTACACGTGTTATGAACATGGATATTGCGAATCAAAATAAAACTC
>CAZZJG010000014.1:0-10460 GCA_964654395.1 uncultured Candidatus Izemoplasmatales bacterium | reverse complement strand
ATACGATGTAATATTTCTTCCATTCTAACTTTATCGCGAAATGAAGAAAGTTTAACCATTAAAGCGTCACCAATTTGGCGTTGAGATTTGCGTAAAATTAAAATGCTTTTGGGGTGTGATTGGAATAAGTTTTCTGGTAGTGCAATTAACCCAATTACTTGCGCCTTTTTGGTAATTTCTTGATGTAATGTTTTACTGCCTAGACGAATGAAAAAATCATGTTCTATAACGGCATAAAGATATCCTCCATCTTTGAGATTATTAATGTGATGATTCAAAAACAGTAATGGAGGGTAAGGTTTTTCGTTTGTAATTGATGGGTCCATAACAACAACATCATATCCTACTAGGTAAAATGTTGTCGTTTCTTGATGAAACATTTGATTTTCGTATTCCATTAAATCCCCTAAGTTGCGTGATAACTCACACTTAGTACGATCGATATCAACCCCATGAATAACGGGATCATGGTCTAATTGATTTGCGATGGTATATAAGAGATTTCCCGTGCCAGATAGAGGGTCAAGCATACGCTTTATGGGTTTGCCAAAGGAAAATCTTTGTATGAGATATGCAATAAATATCCCAATAGTCTCTGGTGTCATTTCGGCATTAGATGTGTAAGTATGCTTATATGCTCTCAAAACTCCCAGCTGTGCGGCTTTACGAATTTCCTCGCGTTCAAACTCTAAGTTACCGATTGTTTCTTTTTTCATTAAGCATTGTTCATAGATATCATCATCGTATGTCTTTAAAGTCTTTCCATCAAGTAATATACGAAATGCCTCATTCATTCCTTCAAGGTATGGAATTTTGTATCTTCGATACAATAAATCCGCTATGCTGTCAAAATAATCAAAAAATTGTTCCATTCTTTTTTGGTTCATTTTATCACCACGCAAACATTATATACAAACCCATCTGCTTTGTCTAACAAAATCACATTTGTTGTAACAAACTGCTTATTTTGATAAAATGGTACACGGAGGTAGACATATGAACAAGTTGATGATACGTTTGATTGAATGGTATCAAAATCAAACAAAAGGTTCTAACCCAACCTGCAGGTATCACCCTACATGTAGTCATTATGCAAAAGAAGCTTACCAAAAACATGGGTTTTTGCGCGCTTCACTTTTGTCTACCTGGCGCATATTACGTTGTAATCCCTTTTCAAAAGGAGGGTATGATCCCGTGCCAAAGCCGAAAAAGGAAAGGAAGTCACAACAATGAAACAATATCTTGATATTTCTTTACCAGCAAGCGATAAAAAATTCCACTCTATCAAAGACTTTTTGGGAAAGAAAATCATACTGTACTTCTATCTTAAAGATAACACATCTGGCTGCTTGTTAGAAGCTACTCAACAACCCTAATAAAAGAATTCAATGCATTAAATGCGGTTGTTATTGGTGTTTCAAGTGATAGTATTAAATCACATCACAATTTCATTCAAAAACATCAATTAAAGATACTACTTTTTTCTGACCAGGAACAAAAACTTATTAACGCATTTGATGTTTTGAAAGAAAAGTCTATGTATGGTAGAAAATATCTTGGAATTGAGCGAAGTACTTTTATCATAGATGAAAATGGTAATGTTGTTAAAGAGTACCGCAAAAGGAAATGCTATGCAAGTCTTAGAAGACTTAAAACAATTGTAACAATCAGCGTAAGCTGGTTGTTATTTTTCATAGTCATATGTTCTCGGTCTGTGAATTTCACCCGATTGTTCTAATGACCACATGACAACAATTGGCCCAAACAGAGCGTAAACAAGCGTTGCAATTAACACAACGATTAAAATAACCATGCCGCTTTCACCAAAATCGGTTTTTGCTTGATACGCCATTCCGAGTGCAACCCCTGTCTGTGGCAATAGACATAACCCTAAATAACGTTTGACATTCCGGTGGGCGTTCATAATCTTTGCGCCAAAATAAGCACCCGCCATTTTACCTAATAAGCGGAAAATGATATATGCACTTGTCAGCCAAATCAAACTTTGTATTTCAATTGTTTGATTATTTACAAAAGCAACAACAAGTTCTGCACCTGCAAGTGTGAAAAATGCGATAAGAATAGGTGCAGTAAAATGTTCTAAGCTTAAAATTACATCATGTGACCTTACACGCGATACACTATTTGTTAATACAATCCCCATAATCATAGGGGTTAAGATAGGAGAAAGTTCGATATCAAGTCCAAATAAATGAATTCCCATTTTTGAAAGTGAAACAGTAATAAATACTGCAAAAACACTAATATCGAGAAACAGTTCTTCTTTGTCTCTATCTTTTTCTCTAATTAAACGAATCAACCAGGAGATAGTTATCCCAACAGCAGTCCCTACAATAAGCGACCCTAGTAATTCCATAAATGGAGGAAACAAAACCGGTAACAAAGTTAAGTTCTCTCCAGAATTCAGTGAATTAGCTACTGCCAATAATACACCGAATAAAACAACTCCCACCGCATCATCCATTCCTACAAGTGGTAGTAAAGTTTCTGTCAGAGGGCCTCTAGCCTTATATTTGCGAACGATAAGCATTATAGGCGCAGGAGCTGTAGCTGTAGCTATCGCTCCTAAAACTAAAGAAATAGGGAGACTTGTACCAATAACGAATACACCAAAAATGGTGAATAACGCTGCAGATATCGCTTGCGCAATTGTAATTACAACAACTGTTTTACCACTTTTCTTTAGTTTTCCGAATTCTAGTTCAGAGCCGATGTTAAATGCTATAAACCCGAGCGCAATGCTTGAGACAACGTTTAGTTCTGATACATGATGTTCTATATCAAGACTGACTAGTAAAAAGCCAAAGAGGACTCCTACGAGTATATAACCTGTTATATGAGGTAAACGAAAACGTTCAAAAAGTTTACCTGCATACATCCCTAATAATAATATGAATGAAAGTACTAACAACGTTTCATACACTAAATCTATGTCACTACTGAGAAGAAAATACATGTTGTTACCTTCTTTCAATTCTTCATCGATATTAGTTTTAATACAAAACAAACTTACCGTGTCAATTGTACGGCAAGTTTACTTGTTTTGCAAGGTTTACTCAACTAAGCCCAGTGATCAACGGACATATCAATTTCACCAGCTTTTCCAAACGCCCATTTAACGATTGCAAGTCCTAGTATTTCATATACAACGGTAGCTGCAAGCACGACCGTCATAATTGTTTCTGATATGTCTACATATTTTAATAAAGCAGGTGTTTCTTCAAATCTAATGACTGTAGCTAAAGCCATGTTTACTGCGACTCCAGCTTGCGGCAATAACATTATCCCTAAATATGTAACTACTGTTTTTGGTGCTTTAACTGCTCTTGCGGATAGACTAGTACCAATGTATTTACCAGTTACTCTTGAAATAATATACAACACTCCAATCAGGCCAACGCTCATTAAATTGGCAATATGTAGCTCAGCTCCAGCTAACGCAAAGAAAATAAGTAGTATTGGTGCACTAAAAAGATCTGTCGATTTAGTAATACGTTGTTCATACTTTTCATCTATTAAATTTGTTACTACCATTCCAGTTGTCATTGGAAGTAAAATTTCACTAGCGTGAAATGCTTGACTAAAAGCTGTACCGGCAAATACTGCGCCAACAACCATTATTAATAATATATTGTCATTTTCACGGTTATTTCGTTTTAATGCAAAAGTAAGAATAAGTCCAATTAAAAAACCAATTAAAAGTGATAAAAAGATTTCTTTACTTGGTTCAAATATCATTTCAGATACGGATATAGGCCCAGAAAGCATGGCGCTTCCAATTGACAGAAATATCGCAAATACCATGATGCCTATCGCATCATCTAAGGCAACAAGTGGTAATAATACATCCGTTACTGGTCCTTTTGTCCTGTAGTTTTTTACAACTGCGAGAATCGGACCAGGAGCAGTTGCTGTAGCAATGCTTCCCAATATTAGACCATATACCCAAGCATATTGAATGTTCAATATAGACAAAACAGATCCAATGACTAGAGCAACTATAATAGCTGTAGTGATTGCTTGGGTAAAGGTTATAACAACGACTTGTTTACCTGTTTTTTTGAGTTTAGATATACGAAGTTCTAAACCGATAGTATAACCGATAAATGCAACTGCGACCTGTCGTAAGGAGAAGAATGCATGTAACATGTCATCCGTCACTAAGTTGAAAATACTTGGGCCAACAATAATCCCAATAAGGATGTATCCTGTAATTCTAGGAAATCCTATTTTCTGTATCAGTTTTCCTCCAACTAGGCCAAAAACAAGCAACACCGCAATGCCGAAAAGTGGATCATTATGTAAATGCGTCCATGATTGGATTAACTGAACAGAAACCCCAAAATACCTCATGCTCATCTTCTCCGACTACTGACTTTTAGGTATTGGACAAACTCTTCTTTACGCAGTGCTTTAGAAAAATAATCACCTGTTGCAACATTGACTTCTAAATCTCTAATAAGTTCTAAATCACGACTTGTCCGCACACCTGAAGAAACGACTGTAAAATCAAATGTACGACTGATATTCACAAAAAACTCATATACTGCTTTCGGATGACTAAATTGCTCACTCGCATTTATTTCATCAAGCAGTTGTTCTGATAGTTTTAAAATATTCGCTTTGGTTTCAAGTAAATAACTAAGTGAAGAAGATGTATTTGAATAGTCATCTAAAATAATTAAGAACCCAAGATCTCGCAAAGTATTAATTCGTTCTATAACTGCATAATCTGTCGCATGTGTTTCTTCAATTTCTATAATTACTTCTTTAGGTGATATGGCATATTTTTTTAATGCCTCGAGCAATTGTTTTATTTCGAGTCTTAGTAAAGTGTATAGTGAAAATTTCACACCTGCTTTAAATCGTTTGGACAGTTTTATGCTTTTATCATTTTTAAGCTCGATATAAAACTGCAAGGATTGTTCTAACATATCCATTTCAATATCAAAAATCCCACCAGTCCACTGGGCAATTTCAAGAAAGTCTTTAGGGTATATAGTTTTGCCATCTAAATCCCATCTAGTCGTTGATTCGAACCCAATTACTTCATAGGTGAAAGTATCAACAAAAGGGCGAAATTTAGGGTAAAATTCATGATTCAAAAGGGCGTAATGTATATTCGAAGCAATCTCGTTGATTTTATCATGGTGAGCTTTATGTTTTTTACTCGCGTGAATCAACCTATTATTGCCTTTACCACGCTCAAGGTCATGTGTGATAAATGCGAGTTTTAGAATATCTTTAATTGATAATCCTAGAAACTCATTATAATCTATTACACAAATACTGACATTGATAGCATATTGTATTCCTAGGTAACTATACGGCGTTTTTAATATCTCGTGTAACTTTGATGGTTCGCAAATAAAAATGTCTTTTGTCACAAGTAAAAACTGATCATTTCCAACGCGATAAACATGTTTTTTTCCACTGTAGTTTTTCAATGTTTTCGCAAGTTGAACAAGCATGCTTTCAACAACATCTACTCCGAATACTACATTCATTTTATTGTAGTCATCTACATCCACATAAATAAAATGATGATTCGATAAATCCTCTTGGTCTAAATCTCTATGTAATGCTTTCAAATTGGGAAGACCAGTTAAATCATCGGTAAACGGGTCATATGCGTGGTTCATGTGAAGCACCATAAAATCGCCCCCTATTATTAATTTAATTATACCACGTGTTTTAGTAAATAGTTTGGTATTTAAACTTGGGGACAAAAAAAAGACAATTGGTTAAATTGCCTTTAGATTACAAATGGTGCGGGTGACAGGACTTGAACCTGCACTCCGGGAGGAACTAGATCCTAAGTCTAGCGCGTCTGCCAATTTCGCCACACCCGCAAGATGGCTGGGCTAGATGGATTCGAACCATCGATCCCGGAGTCAAAGTCCGGTGCCTTAACCACTTGGCCATAGCCCATTTAATAAGTGGGGCGACCGATGAGAATCGAACTCACGAATGCCGGAGCCACAATCCGGTGCGTTAACCACTTCGCCACGATCGCCATATCATCTTTCCTTAAAAAGACTACTAACATTGTATGAAAAACCATCAGTAATGTCAAGATATTTTCACCATAGACTGTTTTTTCAATTTGCATGTGCAATAATACATGACATTTTAACAAAATTAGGTAAAGACAGAAATGAAGATTTCTCATGCATGTTTGACAAACCATAATTTTCACTATATGTTGTTTTACCTATAATTGATATTTACCTATTTTTTTGTATAATGTAATCACAAGAGGTGATTAAGATGCAAGAAAGCTACAAAAAAAGTTTAATTGTTTACTCATTAATTTTCTTTAGCATCTTGTACTTAGAAGTTCTTTTTAAAGTTCGAGTGCTTGCGTTTGATTGGAATACTGATTTAATACGTGTGAGTTTATTCAGTGCCTCATATAGTATTTTATTATTATTCATGCTTAAATTTTTTCAACAAAAAACCGTCAAGATAGCTCTATCTATTGGATCTATTTTGATTACATTTCTTTATTTCAATCAAGAAATTTATAGTTCTTTTGTGGAAGGGTTTTATAGTTTTTCGGTTGTAGGCGATGTTGGACATGCATTCGCATTCCTTGAAGATTATTTTAAAGCTATTCGTATAGGTGATTTTTTATACCTTGTTCCTTTTTCATCAATGATTTATTTGACAAGAAAAAAACCAAAATTATTTGATATATCATATAGTAAAACAATTCATCCATTATATTTTCTCCTCATGTTTTTTGTTAGTTTTACTATCGCAAGAATGACTATATCAAGTGATGTGATTCAGAGTGATTCTAATGAAATACCTAATATTAAAACTGCGAGTTTAATGTCATACAGCGACCAAGATTTATATACATATGTTTTTAACGCTCATGAAGCTTTGAAGAAATTTGGTGTGCTTACTTATACGCAAAGAGATTTCGCGAATCTATTTTATGAAGATCCCTTGTCACAAGATGCTTATGAAGTTCTTATCAAAAACTATCTCTCGCAACAACCATCTCACTTACTAAATGCTTATTCCAATACTTTTGAAGACATGAATCTTATTCTCATTCAAGCTGAAAGCCTTGATACTTACGCAATTAATGAAGAGTTGACACCAACCTTATATGACCTTAAGCAAAACTATGCTTATTTTGAAAACTTTTATGCCCCTTTATATTACCGGAGCACCGCCGATACAGAGTTCATGGTACAAACATCGATGTTTCCGAATAAAAATGTGTCATTATCAATGGAGTCATATCTCGATAATACTTTCACAAACACCTTACCTAATTTATTTCGTGAAAAAGGATATGATACACTATCATTTCACGACTACATGGACTATTTTTATCCACGTGGAGATTTTCATCGAAACACACTTGATTACGATGAATACTATGGTTCTGTAGAGCTGGGAATGACAGAAAAATTTGATCCGGATAAGTTAATAGTTAATCATCACTGGCTTAGCGACTATGAAATGATGCGTTTGACAATTCCAATGTTTATAGAAAAAGATCACTTCTTTGTTAATTACATTACTGTATCTGGACATTTCCCTTATGAACAGACACATGAAATGGCAAAAGAGGAATACGTAGAAGCAACAAGGGACTATTTAGATAATTTAGCTGAACCGTTTGATTATTCAGATGAACTCCTCTACTACATGGCTGTCAATATGGAATTTGATAAAGCTCTCGCCTATCTATTACAACAGCTTCAAGAAGCAGGAAAAGATGATAATACCGTAATTATCATCTATGGTGACCACTATGCATATGGCGTTGATAAAGAAGATATTTGGAAAATAGATTCCACCAACAAAATACCAGGAGACGAGCTAGCTATCCACAATGTTCCGCTTCTCTTGGTATCACCTAGAGGGCTTCAAAATGATACTTATTCGCAATACATATCTACCATCGATTTAATGCCTACGATCGCTAATTTATTTGGACTTAACATGGATTACAAGGCAGCCTTTGGTAGGGATGCCTTTCAAGATGGGACAACGGTTGTCCGTTTTGCGGACGGAAGCTTTCTCTCGAAGCATTTCCGTTATGATTCTTTGCAAGAGCAAATAACCCTGTATGATAATCAATTTACGGAGGAATACGTCCGGATGCTCCAACAAGAATATTTGAATGAATATTTATATAATGTGTTAATCCTCGATTATGATTATTTCGGTAACGAAAACAAATAAGAACAGTTCATTCATGAGCTGTTCTTTTTTGGTATATGTTTGTAATAAGATATAAGAGTACATAAGTAACAATCAATACCAGTTCAAATGATAGTAAATGCCATGGCGCCGCGCCAAAGATGCTTTCTACATCACTAGGAGGACGCATAACAAACATGTAATTCGCGTCTTCTACAATATTAAATTTTGATAGAAATAAATTTATTGGAATCATTATGAGTGCTAGGATATTTGTAATTAATATAGCGTGAAGTAGGCTTGTTTTTGTGATAGAAAAAGAACGAACAACCAAATAATATAACGGTACAAAAATAATCATAGTATGCGCAATAATAAATTCATAAAAGCGAAATCTGTTCCAGCCAGCATGGTCAAGTTCGGGGATAAAAAACGTCACTATTCCACCGATAATCCCAGTAAAAAACAGAAATTGAAATGTTTTGTAACTATCAGATAGAAGTAATACGATTGTTAGAAGGTAACTAATAGAACAAAGGTGAAACGGGAGATACAAAACACCGCCAGATGCATCAACTACAATTTGACCTAGCAACAAAGCTATTAAAAAGTAAGCTAATCCTTTTTGAATGTTGGATGTTTTGTTTTGTTTGTGGAGATGTTTTGCTGCAATGATAAGAACTGTAAACAACAATAAAACCAAAACAAGCATTAAAGCATGCATGGATGTATACATATCAAACCAAACTTGTGGGTCTGCCTCATACTGGAAAAAACTCATTTGCATTCTCCTTTCATAAGGGAACAATAAATATTTTCAACTGCTTTGGCGTATGCTTGTGATGATGTGGCCTGCGCTGTCTGCAGTGCCCCTTCAGATAGTTTTTTACGCAAAGAAGAATCATTTTTTATTTGTTTAAGATACGCTTTAGCTTCATCATCTTCATAGAATGTGAACCCATTGACGCCATTTACTAGTAAACCTTCTAAATTATCATCATATTTCGCTACGACAGGAATCCCACTCGCAAGTGCTTCAACATAAGTTAGACCTTGTGTTTCAGATGTGCTGAAATTTAAAAATACATCAGATAACTGATAATAAATCGGTACATCTTGGGGGTCAATCATTCCAGTAAAACGGATTTTATTGATTATATTCAAAGATATCGCTTGTTCTTTAAAGGATGGTAAATCAGGGCCATCACCAACAACGAGTAAATATATATTATCTTCCTCTAGTTTCGCAAACAAATCAATCAGTTGATCAATTGATTTCTCCCGCGAAATGCGACCAAGAAATAGGATAACAAAAGTATCTTGCGGAATACCAAGGTCATCTCTTAATTCCTTGATTGCTTCATTTGTAAATGAACTTGGCGCAAATCGTGATATTTCGATACCAGTTGGTATAATATGACTCTTCCCTTGAAACCCATAGCGATCAAAAGTGCGCTTAACTTTTATTGTTGGGAAAATAACTTCATCTGCACTATTAGCGAATTTCCTTGAATACCATTTCGCTAAAAAGCGAAGTGGTCCAGCTAATGTTTTTGATACAAAATGAACATATTCTTCGTACATTGTATGATATGTATGAACAACAGGAACGTGTAATTTTCTACCAACGCGGCGTCCAATTCTCCCCATTGTGAACTCTGTATGACAGTGCACAAGGTCAAAATGATAAGAAGCAATGTTTTTGATTAGTTTTCTTGTAATTGCGGTGAAGCGATATTCTCTCATTCCTTTCATTGGGTACTTATATCCCTTAATACGAATAACATATGGATCTTCAACAGCTCGTTCATGTTCACCACAAATAATATATACCTCGTGGCCTTTTTCGCGCAGTTTTTTCGCTAAAATATCGACAGATAATGAAACCCCACTAATAATCGGGAAATAAGCATCTGTAAATAAACCAATTTTCATGATTAAACCTCCGTTTTATACCTATGAAGTAAGCGATATTCTAAATTGAAGAAACAATAGGCACATAATGTATGAGCAATGACATACAAAATACTTGATAGATGAATATTCACCCCAAATATTGTATCAGAAATTTTTGGAAACAAAACCCTAAAAACACTTTGGTCTTTTGTGTAAAAATAATCCGTCCCAAAATACTCGTTGATTGGTATAAACAAAAGCAAAAGAATCATCATGAGAAGTGTTGTCTGACGTAGATTTGTTTTATTTGGTTTAAACCCTTCAATTACTACAAGATAAAATGGTGTCAAAGCTAACAAAACATGATCAATATA
>CAZZJG010000013.1:0-10611 GCA_964654395.1 uncultured Candidatus Izemoplasmatales bacterium | reverse complement strand
GAGTTATAAGGTCGACAATTACATCCTTAATTAAGTCAAGTCCTTTTGCTTCTGTTAAGCGTGAAACGACCCCGATGATTGGACGCTCATTCTCCTGTAAAGAATAGTATTCACGAAGTGCCTGTTTATTAATAGCTTTACCTTTAACATAATTATAAAGACTATATTGATAAGCGATTTTATCATCAATTTTCGGATTAAATGTATCATAATCAATACCATTTACGATGCCGCTAAGACGATCAGTGCGATCACGAAGTACATATTGCATGCCATAACCAAAGTAATCATAAAGAATTTCATTTGCGTATGTGGGGCTAACAGTAGTAACATAATCGGCTGTCACGATTCCGCATTTGAGAAAATTGATTAAATTATCAAATTCTAATTCATTACCATATTCAACATTTAAATATGGTAGCAGCTCCTTACTAAATTGTCCTTGATACGCAATATTGTGAATAGTCATAACTGTTCTAATTTTGGCGAATTCTTCAAGATGACGGAATTTTTTATCAAGCAAGTAAGGAATTAGTCCACTTTGCCAATCATTACAATGGATGATATCAGGATACCACGATAATTCTTGCAACATTAACAAAACAGCATTATTAAAGTAGCCATAACGTTCGCCGTCATCATAATGACCATATAAAGTGTTACGATAACCGAAATAGTATTCATTATCGATGAAATAAAATATGACATCGTCTTTGACAATAGTTTCGATTCCCGCGTATTCCATTTTGTCATTTACCGGCACTTTAAAAGATCCAAGGAACAATAATTCTTCTTGAAATTTCTCCTTTGTCCACATGTGCTTAGGAATTACAACACGAACGTCAACGCCTAAAGATTTTAATTCTTTTGGTAGTGAGCCTAAGACATCGGCTAAACCACCTGTTTTGCTGAAAGGATAGGCTTCGCTGCCTACTAACAGTATCTTCATAAATGCACCTCCATTTATCATTATACCGCAAATTATAGATGCATTGTTAGAAAATTATAATTACAAAAAAAAGGGCGTTAGCCCTTTTGTACTAAGATGCGGTCTTTAATGTTTAAACCGACAATGATACACAATACAGTAGATACGAGCATGTAGGGTAGATTATACAATACAAAAGAATAGATTAATGCACCTTCTGCTCCTGCATACTCAGAAAAGAAAATAACACCGGAAATACTGTGCATTACATAACGTAAAAAACCACCAAGTAAAATGCCATTGACAAAAGATTTGTCATTTTCTAGACCATCTTTGAACAGACCAGCAAATCCAAGGAATGTAAATGCAAATCCATAATCGATTAATACTTGGGCCCAGTGAACAAAATAAGGACTAAGAAGATAATTAAAAAGTCCAAAGATGAATCCAGCAATTAAGCCTGTTCCTACGCCTTTACGGTATGCAATTAAAAATATTGGCAACATACCTAAACTGATGCTTCCTCCTTGTGGCATATGCAAGAAGGGAATAAACGTTGAAACAGCCTCCAAAACTACCGCAACCGCAATCAAAACAGCAACTTCGGTCATGTCTTTAGTACGCATACGTATCCTCCTTTCAAAAAAATTTTGTCCATATTGCCGAGGACAAAACATTGAAAGGTGTCTGTCCTACGCTGGCATTATCCAGATCAGGTAAGGTCTATCCCAGTGACAGAGATACTCTCAGCCCGGTTCTCCGAGCTCCCTCGACAGTATGGCAAAGCCATTGTAACATAAAATAGTGAGAAAAGTAAATATTTAATGAATTGTGCAAGAAGAAAGAGAAAGCAACAAAGCAAAAAGGAAAATGTAATAGAAGAAAAAGGCAATAGGTGATGTCAAAAAAACTACCAAACTTCTCCAAATACGTGGTTTAGGAACCTTTTTCCGCCAAGAAAATAAGTACGCTAAAAGTCTATATAACGCAATCACGAAGGCAAAAAAGGGCGCAAGTAACAACCATACGAGAATATCCCCTAATTGCTTTCCAACATCACGTAGTTGATTAGAAAAAGCGAGTGATAAACCGACAATTCCATACTGAAACAAAATAACCAACCAATATATACGGAAAAACGATTGTTCCCAATTTGTAACTTCTCGTTCTTGCTTCATCTACTCACCTCACAGTTTATCTCTATTATACATGGTTACTAATACGAATGCAAAAAGGACCCGAAGGTCCTTACTAATTTCAAGTTATGATATCGTAGATTAACGGTTGTTTATCAACCTGCTCATCCGTCAATTCAAAAGCGTCTTCTACTTCTTTTAAGATGGCAGCAATATCATCTTTATTATTGAATACAGTAACGAGAGGATCACCTTTTTTGACAGTGTCTCCTACTTTAACATGAAGAAGTAAACCAACATCTGGGTCAATAGTATCTTCTTTCGTTGCTCGTCCAGCACCAAGTTTCATTGCAGCTAGTCCTAAATCAAGCGCATGAATAGTTTTTACATTACCACTTTGTTTAGCGCGAATAACTATTTTTTCTTTCACGTTAATGAATTCATCAAGCGATGGAAGTTTTCCTCCTTGCCGAGTAAAAAGTTCCATTTGCTTGTTATAAGCATCTTTCGAAGCAAGAGCATTTTCAATTGTCTTTCTTGCTTCTTCAAGTGTTTTAGTAACTCCACCTTGATGAACCATATGGGAACCAATTTGAATACATAGCTCGCGTAAGTCCTCAGGTCCATTTCCAAGCAGTGTTTCTACTGCTTCAACAACTTCTAGTTTATTTCCAATTGCATAACCTAAAGGTTGAGACATGTCAGTGATAAAGGCGACAACTTTACGTCCTACTTGCTTACCAATCCCTACCATAAGGCGTGATAACTCTCTAGCGTCCTCAATTGTCTTCATGAACGCTCCTTCACCAATCTTAACATCTAAAACAATAACATCAGATCCACTCGCAAGTTTTTTACTCATGATACTTGATGCAATGAGTGGAATACTTGGTACGGTAGCTGTAACATCTCTTAATGCATAAAGCAATTTATCAGCAGGGGTGATATTAGCAGTTTGCCCAGCGACCGCGATCCCGATTTCCCGAACTTGTTGTAAAAAGTCTTCAGGTTCTAAATCAATAGTAAGTCCCGGAATACTTTCTAGTTTATCCAGCGTTCCACCCGTATGTCCAAGGCCTCGTCCAGACAATTTTGCAACCTTAGCACCTGCGGCAGCTACAAGCGGACCCAAAACAAGGGTTGTTTTATCACCCACACCACCAGTTGAATGCTTATCAACTTTGATTCCTTCAATAGATGACAGATCAATTTCTTCACCACTGTGAAGCATCGCCATAGTTAACGCTGTGCTCTCTTCTGTGGTCATCCCCTGAAAATAAACAGCCATGAGCCAAGCACTAATTTGATAATCGGGGATATTACCTGATGTATAACCGTCGATGATGAATTGAATTTCATCGGCAGTTAGCACTCCTGCATCTCTTTTTTTCTCAATCAAATCTACCATTCTCATATAATTCACTCCTTTTTTGGATGTTTTTATACTATGAATAAAATAGCAACTCCTGCAAATGCTACTAAACTACCAAACAACTCTCTTTTATTAACTTTTTCATTAAATAATAGGACAGAAAATGGAATAATAAACAACAAATTTAATTGCGCAATTGTTGAAGCAATACCAATGGGAATAAGTTTTAAAGCAAGTAAATTAGACCCAATCCCAAGAAAAGGCCCAAAAAACGAACCAAGTAAAATATATTTCAACGCAAAGGTTTTTTTAAACGTTTGCGTTACATGTCTCCATTTTCCAGCAATAGTGATAAAAATAATAAAACCAATAAGTGCAGATATTACTCGAATTTCCGTTGCCGCAAAGGCATCATACTCCTGCAATCCAAGTTTACTAAACAAAAGACCAAATGCTTGCCCTAAAGCCCCGAAAATCGCAAAAGCTATTCCTCTTGTGACATGTTTGTGATTAACGTTATCTTCTTTTGCTAAAACAACAAACACAATTGCTACCAAAGTAATAAACATACCAACTACTTGCCAAAATGCAATAGTTTCACCAAATACTAAGTAGTCAAGTACCGCTGAAACGGGAGGAACTAATGTTAAAATAACAAGCGTTGTTCTTCCACCGACATCGATAAATGCTTGAAACAAAAACGCATCACCGAGAAAGAGTCCAATAATACCACTGAGTAATAAATAGTTCCAAGTATCGAAAGGAGCATCAATGGGTAATGGCTGTCCTTTAGTAACTAGCAAAAATATCATCAAGAACACAAGACCAAATACTAATCGCAAGAAATTAACTGCTAAAGATCCAACATCTCTCCCTGCTTTTTCAAACGTTATAACAGTAATTGTCCAACAAATTGCTGTAAACAAGGAAATGAATTCACCCATGTGCAACCTCCCTTTTAAACACTAGCATTATACCACCATTTGTAAAAAAGAAAAGAGGAAAATCCTCTATTTTCTTCCCATCGATGAATATACATCTAGTTGCGCCTGGATAATATCTTTTACATAGTTTGATAGTTCGTGACTCGACATATCTTTATATTCTTCGTATTTTAGAAGCGGATGGATATGAAGATGCACTTTATAAGGTCGCCATGGGAAACGTTTAAATATTGTGCATACATTATATTGCGTTACGATGACAATATCTGCCTTAGATTTCATCGCTAGTTTAAAAGCACCAGGTTTAAATTCTAACATCTCATTAGAAAAAGATCGTTTACCTTCTGGGAAAATCCCCATTGAAAGTCCTTGTTTATAGTGTTTAATTCCTTGAATAATCGCTGCGGCTGCTTGTCTATCAGCATCTCTTGTAATAAACACATTACCAAGTACTTTCATCCATTTACCAAAAATAGGTAACTTTGCTAACACTTCCTTCGCAATGAAACTAAGTGGTTGTTTAAAAATAGGCATAATGATTAAAATATCATAGTTTTCTTGGTGATTTCCAACTAGGATAAACGGTTTGTTAGGAATATTTTCCTTACCTGTTACAGTTACTTTAGTCCGCAACAAATGAACACCAAGTCTTAACACTGATTTAGCGAAGGCATGATTAAACGAATCGGTAATAGGTTTATTTTTTCGAAATAATAAAACAAACCAAAAAATAAACAACTGCGTAATAAAACTACTAATAAATCCAATTAAAAGAGATAGCGCCCCAATTAAGATTGTCCCTGAGTTAATGATTATTGATCCGCTATAAATTAACGAAAATGTGAGATATGCATATAAAAGTAGAAAGGCGTAGAAACTAAGAATGAACACGCTCGTCTCTCCTTTCAAATACTTGGAATGTCAGTTCACCAGAAACTTTACTAGATACAAGTGTAAATTGATTTAAATCAAACGGGGGAAAACTAACGTCGCCTTCATATGACTTAGCGATACTAGTTATGTAAAGACGATTCGCAAAGGGAAGTGTTTGCTCATATATTAAGCGTCCCCCAATAATAAACAATTCTTCATCTTTTGGCAGTTGCTTAATATAAGACACCAAATCATTTACTACCTTCACGCCGGGATACGATAGCTTTTTTCTTGTAACAACGATATTTTCTCTACCAGGAAGTGGTTTTCCTAATTGCTTAATAATTGATTGAAAAGTTTTTGAACCCATAAGTACTTTTTTTCCCATTGTTATGCTTTTAAAGTATTTTAAATCCTCAGGGTAATGCCAAGGCAATTTACCGTTAGACCCAATAATACCATTATTAGCTATGGCGACAATTATATTAATCATACAGACACCTTTCCTTTAATAGGTGGATGTGGCTTATAACCTTGTAATGAAAAGTCATCAAAAGTGAACTTTTCAATCGCATCAATTTTTGGATTAATAAATATCTTTGGTAGTTTTTTAGGAGTTCTTGTCCGTTGTAATTGGACTTGTTCTAAGTGATTCAAATAAATATGCGCATCTCCTAACGTATGAATAAACTCTCCTACTTGCAAACCAGTAACTTGAGCTACCATCATCGTAAGTAACGCATAACTAGCAATATTAAACGGCACACCTAAGAAGATATCGGCGCTACGTTGATATAACTGACAAGACAATTTCTCATCTTGAACATAAAACTGAAACATCATGTGGCAGGGTGGAAGCGCCATATCAGGAATCATTGGTGGATTCCAAGCTGATACGATTAAGCGGCGAGATTGAGGGTTATTCTTGATTTCTTGGTATACGGCACTTAATAGATCGACAAAGCGGTTATCTGGCCCTTCAAAATGACGCCACTGATGACCGTATACTGGTCCAAGATCACCATATTTTTGAGCGAAATTCTCGTCTTCTTTGATTTTTTCAATAAAATCTTGCATCGTTTCGCCATGAAAATCTTCACTTTTTCTAAACCTTTCATATGGCCATTCATTCCAAATTCGTACTCCATTTTGCACCAAGTAACGAATATTTGTATCACCGGAAATAAACCATAAAAGTTCATGGATAATGCTCTTTAAATGCATCTTTTTTGTTGTAAGTAAGGGAAATCCTTCTTGAAGGTTAAAGCGCATTTGATATCCAAAAATACTTATTGTACCCGTCCCCGTTCGGTCTTTACGTTTTGACCCATGTGCAAGTACATCGTCAATCAGCTTAAGATATTGCTTCATCGTCATCATCCTTTCGCTTTACATTCCGGCCAAATATTTGTTTCAAAAATACCGCAATTGCCAATATAACGGGAATTGTTGGCGTGAAAGGACCAGCCCAAAAAGCAACGTAGGCAAGACCAACTCCATACAAATAGCTATTTCCTGTCACTTTTGCATAATAAAGAAAAATCCAAAGAGGAATGTAAAATACAATAGCTGCAATGACGATATATATAATCATGTCTTTGACAAGTATATTTTTCTTCAACCATTCTTTCATAAAAATCACCTTTGTTTTCACTGTTACAATTATACCAAATATGTACCAAAAGTGGAAATAAACAAATACAAAAAAAGAAAAAGTGTTTTTACACCTTTTCTGTTGTCAAGTCCTGTTTTTTTGTGTTAATAAAAGTAATTTTTTCCGCAATCACCTCTGGATAACTGAAGCTTTTACCATCGTCATATTCAAAATAACGTTGTGCTAGACGCGCTTTAATTCCAACCACCGATCCCTTCTTGCAATACTGCACTGTCGTCTCTGCGATACCACTCCATAATGTACACCGAATAAAATCGGTATCGTACTCACCAGTTTCATTGTTTTTGTAATTTCTTTGAATAGCGAGTGTGATAGTTGTAACAGTACGCCCGTCTTCTAAAGTTCGTAGTTCTGGGTCATAAACTAAACGACCAACAAGTATTACTTGATTAAGCATAATAACCTCCTTTTTGCAGGTATTTTATCACTAATACAAAGTGTAACTAGAATGCTTATTAACAGTAAAATTACTGGAAAAATTTCTTTTTTTTGAAAATAGCGATGTTTTTAGAAGGTATTATCCAATAAAAAAACGGAGAGATGTCTCCGTTTCGAAAAAAGCTTGGGAAATGAAAAACTAGAAATTAATTTCGACGTCTTCTCTTTTCGTTTCTTCTGCTTCAAAAAATGGTTTCTTTTTCATGCTAATAGCATTTGCGACAATAGAAGTTGGGAATGTCACAATGCGGCTGTTAAGAGCGGAAACATTTGCGTTGTAAAGTCTACGCGCTGCCTGTAAGTGTTCTTCAACATCAGATATAGACTGCTGTAAGTTTTGGAATACTCTATCAGCCTTTAATTCAGGGTATGCTTCAACAGCGATATTGATTCCACTAAGTACACCATCCATTTTCCCCATAAATTCTTGTTTTTGTTCCATGGAGAGGTTTTTTGGTAAACCACTGCGCCACTTAGTGATATTTTCAAAGGTTTCTGCTTCGTGCTTTGCATATCCTTTGGTAGTATTCACAAGTTTGGTCAAAACATCATATCGTTTAGTAAGCGCAACATCAATTCCACTATCTGCTTCATTGATTTTTACTTCCAAACGACGTAATGAATTCATGGTGCTGATGTACCATAACCCAATGACAACAGCTAAAACAACTAAAACAATCAGTATACTAATAACTTGATCCATAAATCATTCTCCTTTTTTAAATATATTCTGGTTTAAATTTAGTTCTTCGATAATATCAGTAACAACGAGTAATTCACGTTTGAATTCTTCAATTACGCTCTGATCAAGTTTGCGAAAGAGTTTTAACTCAAACGTGTCCTTAAAGTTATTAATCCCAATATAGAGTTTATTTTCAATAAATGAAAAACCAATATACCCTTTGTTCTTTTGTTCAAGATTAAGTAGTGATTCCATAAAGTGCGGTGTTAAAACATAAAATGCGCTATGTTCATTAGTGCTGTATGTTTTAAAACGTTTATTAAACTCTACACTTTCAAGTTTAATTTTGTCGTATTTTCGTCGGCGTAGAGGACGACCTTTCTCTAGAACGTAAAGATAGCCATCAAAAGATTTATTAAAATCAAAGATGAATACTCTTCCTAAGAAATAAGTTACATAGTACGTTCTAGTGCCATTTTTTGTATATTGAACATGACGTTCTTCTAGTTTTACATCACTAGAATAAAATTTCACACCCCCAATTGACCCAGAAAGATAATCTTCACTATGAAAGCGGTCTGCTCGTTTAATAAATTCAGTCGCATATACTTCTGATGGCGATAATCCCCTATCGGGGTCAAAATAGCCATTTTCCACGTGTTCTTCAAGCAAACTTGTAATTACTTCTTTTTTAAAACGTTTATTTAATCTTGAAAACTGTGTTCCCCCCATTGCAAAAATAACAATGGCGCTTACAATTAACATTATACCAAATACAAAACCTATTTGCGTTCCACTAATTATTAACAAAATACCAACTACTAGAGCTAAAAAACCAAAAATAATTTTTCTTTCACTTTGTCGCTTCGCAAAAGCAAATTCGTCTATTCGATTCATCTTTCTTCAACTCCTAAGCAATATTATATCATATTCAAAGAAATACACACAAGTTTATTATTCACTACCAAATAGTCTTGTTGCTTGCACTGCTCTTTTCCACGTCTCATATCTTTGATTGCGGACTTTAGTTGACATTTTTGGCATAAACGTTTGATCAATTGCCCGGAATTTTTTGAGTTGTTGCCAGTCTTTATAAAGACCACTCTTTAACCCACTTACATAAGCCGCACCAAGAGCGGTTGATTCTTGCATAGTAGGTCGCGAAATAAAGACGTTTAATATATCAGCTTGAAACTGCATGAGATAGTCGTTTTTACTAGCACCACCATCTACTTTTAGACTAGTTGTTTTAATATTACTCTCTTCTTCCATAACCGTTACAATATCTTTTGTTTGAAAAGCAAGACTTTCCAGTGTAGCGCGCGCAATATGGGCTTTTGTGCTCGCTCTAGTAAGACCAAAAATAGCACCTCTTGCGTTAGGGTCCCAGTATGGCGTTCCAAGCCCAACAAAAGCTGGCACAACATAAATACCAAGGTGATCATTTACACTTGTTGCAAGTGTTTCCGATGTTGGAGCATCCGCAAAAAAGTTTAATTGATCACGCAACCACAGAATTGCACTTCCAGCGACAAAAACACTTCCTTCAAGGGCATATGTTGTTTGGCCATCAAATGAATAAGCAATTGTTGTAAGTAGACCTTTTGAAGATAAAATAGGTTTTTCCCCTGTATTCATTAATAAAAAACAACCAGTACCATATGTATTTTTAACATTTCCTTCTTCAAGGCAAAGCTGACCTAAAAGCGCTGCTTGTTGATCCCCAATCATAGCTGTAATAGGCACTTCAGATCCGAAAAACGTGCGTTTTGTAGTTGTTCCAAATAATGCATTTGAATCAACAACTTCTGGTAATATCGATTTCTTGATTTTAAACAAATCTAACAAATCTTCATCCCATTGTTTTTCATGAATATTAAAAAGCATTGTCCGTGATGCATTGGTAAAATCTGTTTTATGTTCCTTGCCTTCAGTTAATTTATAAAGCAGCCAACTATCTACAGTTCCAAACATTAAATTGCCTTGTGCCATTTTCTCTTTTGCGAAAGGAACATGTTCAAGCATCCAAACAATCTTCGTTGCGCTAAAATATGGATCTATCAGCAAACCTGTTTTCTCATGAACTATCTGTTCATAACCTTTTTGTTTGTATTTTTCGCAAATTTCCATGCTTTGACTAGATTGCCATACAATTGCATTATAAATAGGATTACCTGTCGTGCGATCCCAAAGAATAGTTGTTTCTCTTTGGTTAGTAATCCCAATGGACGCCACTTCTTCAGGCGAAATGCCACCTTCAATCATTGCTTGTGCCATAGTTGATAAGACGCTCATCCAAATATCAAACGGATTTTGTTCCACAAAACCTTCTTTTGGATAAATCATCGGAATCTCTCGTTGATTCATAGCAACGATCTTACCATGTTCATCAAAAATGATAGAACGAGACGATGTGGTCCCTTGATCAATTGCTAGTACATATCTTTTCATATGAATCACCTCTTATCTATTTTACCACAAAAATAAACTGTGAAAACCCATTCATTATGATATAATAATAATTTTTTATGCCTATAGACTTAGTATACTTAGCAATTTTCAA
>CAZZJG010000012.1:0-10625 GCA_964654395.1 uncultured Candidatus Izemoplasmatales bacterium | reverse complement strand
TTTACTAATGATTTGCGCAATTTCTTCTTCTGTGACTTCTTCTTTAAGCATCTTGTTTGATTGAGAAGATATTAATTCATTTAGCTCTTTTTCTAATTCTGGTAAAGTTCCTCTTTGTAGTCTAGCGAGTGTTTCAAGATCATAACTACGCTCAGCTGCTTCGATTTGTATTTTTACCTGATCAATTTTGGCTTTCAAATCTTTGATTTTTTGAATGGAATGTTTTTCTTCGTTCCAAGTTGCGCGCAGTGATGTTTCTTTTTCTTTGAGATTAGCTAATTCTTGTTTGATGCTTTCTAAACGTTCCTTACTAAGCGCATCTGTTTCTTTTTTGAGTGATTGTTGTTCAATTTCAAGTTGCATTATTTTTCGGCTAATTTCATCAATTGCAGCTGGATGACTGTCAATTTCTGTTTTAATCATGGCAGCTGCTTCATCCATTAAGTCAATTGCTTTATCTGGTAAAAAACGATCAGAGATATATTTGTTAGAAAGAGTTGCGCACGCAACAATCGCATTATCTGTAATGCGCACACCGTGATGGATTTCAAATTTGTCTTTAATACCTCGCAAAATACTAATCGCATCTTCGACGCTTGGTTCATCTACCATAACTGGTTGGAACCTGCGCTCAAGCGCCGCGTCTTTTTCAATATACTTGCGGTATTCATCGATTGTTGTAGCGCCGATGCAATGAAGTTCACCTCGCGCAAGAAGCGGTTTTAGGAGATTGCCTGCATCCATAGCTCCATCAGATTTGCCGGCTCCGACAATAGTGTGAAGTTCGTCAATGAATAATAAAATTTTACCATTTGATTTTTGTACTTCATCAAGCACTGCCTTTAATCGTTCTTCGAATTCACCACGGTATTTAGCCCCAGCAATGAGCGCTCCCATATCTAGAGCAAAGATGGTTTTATCACGCAAACTTTCCGGTACATCATCATTTACAATGCGCTGCGCCAAACCTTCAACAATTGCGGTTTTACCAACGCCTGGTTCACCGATTAAAACGGGATTGTTTTTCGTTCTTCGTGATAAAATGCGAATTGTGCGACGAATTTCATCATCGCGTCCAATGACAGGATCAATTTTTCCCTTGCGAGCAAGTTCTACTAAATCTCGCCCGAAACGATCTAGAGCTTCATATGTTGCTTCTGGATTATCGCTTTTAACTTGTTGATTACCACGTACTTTTTTGAGGGCTTCGAGAAAAGCTTCTTTATGAATGGCGTGTTTTGAGAGAATTTTGTAACTTTCTAGTCTTTTGTTTTCAAGGATTGCGAGGAAGATGTGCTCAACGCTAATAAATGAATCTTTAAAAAGTTCTTTCTGTTTTTCTGCTTCCACAAGTAAAAGATTTGCGTTTCGTGAGAAATAGGGCTGTTGGTTTGTACCTGTTATGCTAGGATATGTATTTAGTTTTTCTTCCACATCTTTGGTAAGTAGGTTAATGTCCTTATTCATATATCGAAGCAACTTTGTAATGAGTCCATCTTGTTGGTCGACCATGGCCCGTAAAACGTGCGTGTCTTCAATTTGTTGGTGGTTTTTTTGTAAAGCTATTTCATAAGCTTTATTAATGATTTGTTTTGACTGATTTGTCAAGGATTCTACATTCATGGTATCCCTCCTTTTCCATGTGTTAGCACTCTAAATAGGTGAGTGCTAATCTGTATATATCATATAATGTTTTAAGGGAATAGTCAAGTATTTTCCATGTGTTATTTTATGTTATAATAGCAATAGAAAGGATGTGTTGCGATGATTGATTTCACGTATCAAAGCCCGACAAAACTAGTATTTGGTAAAAGCTCTTTTTCCGAAATAGGACCTTTGTCTAAAAAATATGGATCAAAAGTGCTTTTACATTATGGAAAAGAAAGTGTAAAAAAATATGGTGTTTACGATAAGGTTATTGATGAACTACAAAAACATGGTATTTCATTTGTTGAACTCGGTGGTGTAATCCCTAATCCGTCAGTAAGCCTTGTTAGAGAGGGGATAAAACTTTGCCGAAAAGAAAAAGTTGATTTTATTTTAGCTCTTGGGGGAGGAAGCGTTATTGATAGCGCTAAAGCTATTGCGATGGGTCTATATTATGATGGTGATGTGTGGGATTTTTTTACTGAGGCGTTAGCTCCAGAAAAAGCGCTCCCTATAGGATGCGTCCTTACAATACCAGCTGCGGGGTCAGAAAGTAGTAACGCGGTTGTTGTTACTAATTATGAGAAAAAGCTTAAACGCAGTTGTCGTCACGAGGTGCTCCGTCCGAAATTTGCGATTTTAAACCCCGTTGTTACATATACTCTTCCAGCTTATCAAACAGCTGTTGGAGCGGTTGATATGATGGGTCACGTAATTGAACGCTATTTTACTAACACAAGACATGTAGAACTAATTGACCGCCTTGCAGAAGGACACATGAAAACAACAATCCAACAAGTTTCTTTGTGTCTTAAAGAACCAAAAAATTATGACGCTAGAGCACAGTTAATGCTAGCTAGTACTATAGCTCACAATGGCTGGCTTGGTCTAGGACGAGAAGAAGATTGGGCATGTCATTGGATGGAATATGAAGTTACCCAAAAGACAGGAATTGCCCATGGACACGGACTCGCGATTTTATATCCAGCATGGATGAGATATGTACTAGAACACGATATTGAGCGCTTTGCATTATTTGCACAAAAAGTTTTTGATATTCCTAGTGAAGGTGATTTGTACCAACAAGCTAAACGTGGTATAGACGCGCTTGAAGCATTTTATCATTCGCTCAACCTTTCTACTAGATTATCGCAGATTGGTTTAAATGAAAGTGATCTTCCTGAAATGGCTAAAACAGTAACTAATAATAACGCAAAAACTATCGGTAACTTTGTTTCTCTTAACTATGACGATGTTTTAGCGATATACAAACTTGCTTTTTAACGCGACAGTCGTCGCGTTTTCTTTTTATCTTTTTAAAAAAATAATGTATAATAAAAACAAATAGGAAGGAGGAACAAAAATGGCTTTTTTGAAGCAAATAGTAAAGTTTTTAACAACAACTTATAATTTGATTTTTACGAGCGTTTTAATAACAACTTACTTTATCATGATATACGTTGTAAAAATCGATATGACGGAAAGTAACTCAACATGGGTATACTCTTCTTCAATGCAAACGCTCGCAGCACTTATTGCGCTTCTTCCTATTAGTTATGGTTATTATATAAATAACGTTGAAGAAGTTAAAAGTGAAGATTATGATAGTTACATTATCGACCGGTTAAAAAAAGATGTATATTACGAGATGTTAACCGTAAGCACTTATTCCTTAATCGTTATTGTGATTAATCTTGTCAGTTTCTTTCTTAAATATAACATTGTTTCCTCCTTTATAATTGGGCTGTTAACGGTTGAAGGTATTGGGTTAATAGCGCTTTATATTTACCGTCTTTATGACCCTGACAAAGCGAAAGAAATTTTGAAGGAGTTTGACAAAGAAGGGGAAAAAGTAGAAGGAGCTATGCAAATTTCTCTTGATACATTTATTACAACTTATTTAGAACTTGAAACAAGCGTTAAAGATTATCTTTCAAATGAAAATGATTCTGAGCTTTTCGATGATATGCCTTTATACGATATTGTTGATAATGTCAGTAAAGACGTTCAGCTATTGAAAGAACATTACACTACCTTTAAAGAAATTATTTTCCATCGCAATAACTTAGTCCATAACTATACTGAAACTTCTGTGGACTATCGGAAATATCAAAAAATGGTAGAACTGAAAAAGCTGTTTGATAAATATAACGATGATTTTGTAAAACAAAAGATTTTTCATAACACTTATGATGTGCGTAAAATTATTGAAGTTTCGTTGCTTGAGTATTTATCTGACCGTCAAAATGTACAAAGTGAAAGCGGCGTTATTTTAGAAGATTACAAAGAAGAAGTCGCATCGCTTCTTCATTCATATTTTGTTAGCCAATATTACGAAACAAGAAGTTTAGAAGAAGCGGTAGAATGCGACTTTGAAATAGTGCAAAACAATTATTCCAAACGCCCGATTGTTGGAATTGATATTAAATCGCTTGAAGAGAAGAATCTGCGCAAAATATCATCTGGTTTTTTTGACCGTTTGCGTGAACATTTTATGTATCTTTTTCTAATTAACTTTGACCCACAAAAAGGGCAGTTTATGATTATGTATCAAACAAAAAGACATGAGCTTAAAACAATCATAGTTTCGTAAAAAAGCTTCGGACAAGAAGCTTTTTTTGTTAATATAAAAAGTTTTACAAACAAACTATATATTGTATTATAAAAGTAGAAAGGTTTATATTAGCCAAATAACGAGGTGAAAAAGATGAAAGAGACAGCGCTACTTACGAAAAGATTTGGCAAAATTAACCCGTTAAGCATTGATGAATATATTAGTGTTGGAGGGTACCAAGCACTTAAAAAAGCTATTAAAATTGGTAAAAAACAAATTATTAATGAAATAAAGTTAGCTGGTTTAACTGGTCGCGGTGGCGCGGCCTTTCCGACATATTTTAAAATGAACGCAGTAAAAAATGAAATGGGGGAGAAATTTATTATTTGTAACGCTGATGAAGGAGAACCAGGCAATTTTAAAGATCGTTATCTGTTAGAACAAGATCCCCATCAAGTTTTGGAAGGTTTGATAATTTCTGCTTACGCAGTTGGAGCTACGAAAGGATATATTTATACTAGAGGAGAATATACTAATGCTATAACGATAATGAATTTAGCCATTAAAGCAGCAACAAGAAATGGTTTTATCGGAAAGAATATTCTTGGAAGTAATCATTCTTTTGATGTTGAGCTGCGTAGAGGGTGTGGCTCATATGTTTGCGGTGAAGAGTCTGCGCTTATTGCATCGTTGGAAGGAAATGCTGGAAGAAGCAGGGTGAAACCACCATACCCAACTCAAAAGGGGTTATTTGGGAAACCTACGTTAATCAATAATGTTGAAACTTTGGCAAATTTACCACATATAGTATCCATGTCCGGCACCAATTATAGTAAGCTTGGTAATGAAAACGCTAAAGGCACGAAATTGATTAGTTTATCTGGACATGTAAAAAAACCGGGATTATACGAGGTAGAGTATGGCGTCACTATTAGGGATGTTATAACGGTTTTGGGACGTGGAAGTAAATATGACAGGCCGATTAAAATGGTTCAACTTGGCGGAGCTTCTGGTCCAATTGTTCCCAATCGTTTACTCGATATGCCGATTGATAACGCCTCATTTGATATATGTAAATCAAAAATCGCATCTGGAGCAATTATTGTAATGGATGAAACTGTTGATGTGATAGATGTTGTTTATCGTAATATGCTATTTTTTGAACATGAGTCTTGCGGCAAGTGCACGCCATGTCGGGATGGGCACCCACATTTAGTTCGTTTACTTCGCCATTTTCTTGATTACAAAGCGACTAAACATGATTTAGAGACGTTTAAATCACTTAGTGAGATGATGATTGAATCGTCTATTTGTGGTCTTGGTCAGTCATCTTCCTCTTCGATTGTGACAACACTTGAGTATTTTCCGGAAGAATTTGAGAAAAGAATAACTTGTTGAAAAGATTCTGTTTTTTAGAATCTTTTTTGATTTGGGGAAGTGAAGATAAGTACGAAATAAAAAACATGGTACAAGTGTTATATATAAGGAAAGTAATTCTACTAATTTAGAAACTATTACAAATAAAAAAAGTTAAGAAACACAAACGATTGTAGTACTATCATAATTGGGTGAAAGGGTTTACAAGGAGGACGATGATGAATTTAAAAAGTGTACTAGACAAGTATCCAGCTAGCAGAGAGTATCTACTAGAGATACTTACTGACTTAGATGATATGAAGGAAGATCACTTTGTCAGTGAACAAGAACTTCGCATGATTGCGAAACATTTAAACATGCCTATTGGCGAAGTAAGTGGCGCAATGTCTTTTTATACGTTGTTGTCGCAGAAACCACGTGGGAAGTATGTTATTCGTGTATGTAATAGCGTTCCGTGCTATTTGTGTGATGATTTCAATGTAGTAAAAGAATTGGAACGTTTACTTGGTGTAAAAGTTGGGGAAACAACGATGGATGGTTTGTTTACATTGGAACATACTGCTTGCATTGGTTGTTGTGAAAAAGCTCCTGCGATGAGTATTAATCACAAAGTACATGGTAACTTAACTCCCGCAAAACTCAAAACGATACTTGAAGAATGCCGGAGGGAGTCAAGATGAGTGAAAGAATATTATTAACTGCGCGATTTGGTAAGATTAACCCTATGTCTATCGTTAATTATTTAGAATATGGTGGTTACAAGTCGTTAGAAAAAGCAGTTAAAATGGAGCGAAATGATATTATTAATGAAATTAAAACGTCGAGACTTACTGGTCGTGGCGGCGCTGCGTTTCCTGTGCACATCAAGATGGCTTCTGTAGCAAGTGAAACAAAAGAGAAGATTTTGATCTGTAATGCTGATGAGGGAGAACCTGGAAACTTTAAAGATCGTTACCTCATGGAAAAGGACCCACATCAAGTACTTGAAGGCATGATTATTTCTGCCTACGCTGTTGGCGCAACTAAGGCTTATATTTATATTCGTGGTGAGTATAGAGATAGTATTAAAATCATGAAGCATGCGATTGATGAAGCGAAGCAACATGGTTTTATCGGGAAATCTATTCTTGATACAGGCTTACCACTTGATATTGAAATTCGTAGAGGGTGCGGCGCATATGTATGCGGTGAAGAATTCGCATTGATTGAATCGATTGAAGGAAAAGCAGGACGCACTCGTGTTAAACCACCGTATCCTACCCAAAAAGGTGCGTTTAATCTACCAACTTTAATCAACAATGTCGAAACCTTCGCTAATCTTCCCCACATTATCGCGATGGGAGGAAAGGCATATAGCCAAATTGGTAGTGAAAATGCGTCAGGAACTAAACTGATAAGTCTTTCTGGAAATGTGCTTAAAAAAGGTCTATATGAAGTTGAATACGGCACTACTATTAGATATGTAGTTGAGACGCTTGGTGGAGGAACTGGAAACAGTCGAAAAGTAAAAATGGTTCAACTTGGTGGTGCTTCTGGTCCCATTATTCCTGAAAGACTGCTTGATATGGAAATTGACAATGAAGCGTTCCATATTTTCAATTCTAAAATGGCATCAGGTGCGGTCATAGTAATGGATGACTCACATGATTTATTCGATGTAATAGATCGGAACATGCGGTTCTTTGAGCATGAATCTTGTGGTAAATGTGCTCCCTGTCGTGAAGGGCACCCCCAAATCGTACGTTTAGTTAAAAAATTTGTTAATCGTGAAGCAACTATGAAAGATTACAACTCTTTAAAATCGCTTGCGCACGTAATTCATGAGTCAACGCTTTGTGGATTAGGACAAACATCCCCAACGTCCATTTTATCTTCAATGGAGTATTTCCCTGATGAATATATGCGTAAGGTTGCCTACCGGAAGGAGAGTCTCTTCTAATGAATATTTGGATTAATGATATTAAAATTGAAGCATTTGAAGGAGAAACGATTTTAGAGGCCGCAAAGCGGAATAATATTAATATTCCTACCCTTTGTCACTATCCTGAACTTCACATTAATAGTGATTGCCGGGTATGTGTAGTAGAAGTAGATGATGCTTGGGCGCTAAAAACTTCTTGTAGTACACCTGTTAGAGATGGTATGAAAATTCGCACTAATACTCCGCGCGTACTTAATGCAAGAAAAACTATTGTTGAGCTATTACTAGCTAATCATGACGCTAATTGTACAAGTTGTACAAGGAATTTGAACTGTGAATTACAACAACTTGCTTCCGATGTTGGTATTGATGAAAGTCGTTTTGAATCAGTATTACAAAAAGTAAAACTTGATGAAAATAATCCATCACTTGTAAGAAACCCTAATCGATGCATTAAATGTGGACGTTGTGTAGATGTATGCGCAAATGTACAAGGCAAACATGTTCTTGAACGGATTGGAAGAGGACATGAAATGGAAATTAGACCCGCCTTTTCACAACATATTGACACATTAACTTGTACACTTTGTGGTCAGTGCGCAAACGTATGTCCTGTTGGCGCGATATTAGAAAAAGACAATACTGATCTTGTATGGGAAAAACTAAATGACCCCGATATATTTGTCATGGTACAAGTTGCGCCAGCTGTAAGAGTTACTGTTGGTGAAGCATTTGGCTGTGAAGGCGATATGATGCAAGTTGGAAAACTTATCACAGCGCTTAAAAAAATGGGATTCAATCATGTTTATGACACAAACTTTACAGCAGACCTTACAATTTTAGAAGAAGGAACAGAGCTATTAAAACGAATTGAAAATGGTGATCCGTTGCCAATGTTCTCATCTTGTTGTCCAGGATGGATTAACATGGCCGAACAAGATTATCCTGAAATCCTTCCTCATATAAGTACTTGTAAGTCTCCGCAACAAATGTTTGGTGCGCTCGCTAAAAGTTACTTCGCTGAAAAGATGAACATGGACCCATCCAAAATCTATGTTGTATCTATTATGCCTTGTACTGCAAAAAAATATGAAGCTCAACGAGTTGAGATGATGCTTGATAAAGAACATCCTGATGTAGATGTTGTATTAACGACAAGAGAGTTAATAAAGATGCTTCATCAAATGGGAATTGACTTTAATCAAATGGAAGAAACAAAGTTTGATGACCCATTTGGTATTACTACTGGCGCAGCCGCTATCTTTGGTACATCGGGTGGTGTCGCAGAAGCAGCGCTTCGTACGCTTTATGAAGTTGTGAATAAAGAGCCACTACCTAATATTGATTTCAAAGATGTGCGCGGTTTACAAGGAATTAAAGAAACTGAAGCTAAACTTGGTGATAAAGTTGTAAAAGTCGCAGTCGCTCATACTTTATCAAACGCAAAAGTGCTTGTCGAACAAGCAATTAAAGGAGAATCGCCCTATACATTTATTGAAATTATGGCGTGCCCTGGTGGATGCATTGGTGGTGGCGGACAACCTTACGGAACAACTAATGAAGTACGCATGAAACGCATGGAAAGTCTCTATCTAATTGATGGCGCAATGGTATACCGTAAGAGCCATGATAATCCAAATATTGCCAAGTTGTATGAAGAATACTTAAGTAAACCAAACTCTGAAAAATCACATCACTTATTACATACGCATTATCATTGTCGTAACATGTAAATGTGCTAAAAAAACACTTCCATTGCTTTTGGAAGTGTTTTTTTATATAATTATTATTAATTGAAATTATCGTAATAAATCAAAAATACTTATTTGATTTTCCTGATCAATTACATAATGATATAAATCGTGAATTTTTAAAGCTAATTCTTCAGGCGTTCCTTCGTTTGTATTTACTATGAAATCGATATGTTTTAAATTTTTAGGATCAAAAAGTTTGTCATCTTTTTCTAATCTATCTAAAACTTGAATTAAGTTGTCACCACGTTCAAGCATCCGATGTTTTCTTTTTTCTTCGCTCGTTTGTAATAAGATGATAATCGTATTAGGAAGATTTTTCTCATAGATACTATTCGCACCTTTTGGTTCTACAATTAAAACTTTGTTTTTGCCTGCCCCTGTTTTGGGTGTGCCGTAATAATGATCGTTGTATTCTACATACTCTAAAAATTTATTTTGTTTGATTCGTTTTTCAAATTGTTTTCGCGTGATAAAATGATAATCCTTTCCTTTAACTTCCCCTTTACGAGGGCGCCTTGAGGTTGTAGTTACCATTTTTTCATACCCATATTCTTTTATGAGTATTTTGGCGATTTCTGTTTTTCCACTTGCGCTTGCGCCAACGAGTATCAACATAGGAAAAACCTCCTATTTTACTTATACAGTATTATACATGAAAATAAGTGAAAATGGTATGTTTTAATGATATAATAATGCAAAAGAAAGGAAGAGATGATATGTTGATTATTAAAAATGCAAAACTGTTTACTATGGGAAAGGAAAACGATGTACTTGGTAGCATTGTAATTGGAGACGATGGAAAAATCGCAGCTTCTGGGAAAAATGTAGATCTAACAAAATATGAAGGCGATGAAACGATTGACGCTAATGGAAAAATTGTAACTCCTGGGCTTGTCGACCCGCACTGCCATATTGGTGTTATGGAAGAAGGTATTCGTTTTGAAGGAAATGACACCAATGAAATGAGCGGTCCTATTTATCCTGAACTAAGAGGAATTGATAGCGTTAATGTTAAAGACATAGCATTTGCTTATACGTACAAAGCAGGAATTACAACGGTAAATACTGGGCCAGGTAGTGCTAATATTATCGGTGGAACATTCACGGCAATTAAAACATTTGGCAATGTCGTTGATGACATGGTGATTAAAGCAGAAACCTGCATGAAGATGGCGCTAGGCGAAAACCCCAAAAGAGTATATGGAACAACCAATAAAAATCCTGGAACGCGTATGGCAAGTGCTGCTTTAATGCGCGAGTGGCTCTTTAAAGCCAAAGAATATCATGAAAAGCTAAAAGAGTATGAACAAGGTAAAGAAGACGCTACAAAACCACCATTTGATATGAAATTACACCCTTTAATGCGCGTGTT